>NZ_JAQMUE010000100.1 GCF_028330985.1 Roseofilum reptotaenium CS-1145
CAAGAATGGTCATATCCAATCATTTGGAAACTGAAAAACGGATAACGAGTGCGATCGCTCTAGGAAGTAACCTTGGTGACTCTCGCGCTACCCTAGAAAATGCCCTAAAAACGATTGACCAAACTCCTGGAATTACCATCAAAACCCATTCGAGTTGGTATAAGACTGCACCCATTGGCCCCTCACAACCGGATTATCTGAATGGCTGTGCCCTGTTAGAAGTCCAACTCAGCCCTCACGAGTTACTCAAAACGCTGCTCAATATTGAAGACAAATTTGGCCGAGTCCGTCAAGAAAGGTGGGGCGCGCGAACATTAGATTTAGATGTACTATTATTTGGCGATTTAATTCTAGAGACGACCGATCTGCAAATTCCCCATCCCCGGATGACTGAAAGAGCATTCGTGTTAGTCCCCTTGGCGGAAATTGCCCCAGAGTGGATCGAACCCGTTTCTGGGAAGGCAATTTCTCAACTGCTTGAAAAGGTAGACTCTTCTGGAGTAAGGGGGTTTGAGCTGGAGTCATAGACCTCAAGTATTAACCCGGTCTAGAGGGATTTCGCTAGTGCCATTTAATTCGCGATCGGTTATTGCGAATGGAGTGCAGTGGTAATATTTATGTTGGCGAAGCAAAGCACTCTCCGCCATCTCGCTTTAATATGACTATGACTCAACATCGATTTCAAAAAGATACCCATGTTGTTCCACTGGCCAGTCACTTGCATACCAAGGTGCGAGAAAGTCTCCTCCTAGCCAAGGCACTACAGATGAGCAAGCAAACAATTTGGCACTGGAACTCAATTCACGATCAACAACACTTACACTCGTAATATTCATTACAGGTAAAATAATCTCTCTCTTCCTTGCTTGCAATTGGGGATCGATACAGACAATTTTACCGCCAAACCAAAATGTGAGCCAAAGACGACCTGCCCTATCTACAGCCAATCCATCAGGTACGCCTTCATTTTCATCAGCGACAATAAATTGGTAATGCTCACGAATATCGGGTGGGTTAGCGTCAGTTCGATCTAAGTCGAAGGTAAAAACATGAACCGTGCGTTCCAAACTATCTAAAACGTAGAGCGATCGCCCATCTGGTGATATTCCCATGCCATTAGCATAGCCTAGTCCGCTAAAAACTTCTTGAACTTGCCCCTGGAGATTACATCCTAGCAGTGCCCCTTTTTCCCCGATTCCTCTCTCATTGTCATCGATAGTGTTGAACCAGATGTATCCAGTTGAGTCAATAACCACATCATTACAAACCAAT
Source organism: Roseofilum reptotaenium CS-1145 (assembly GCF_028330985.1). Taxonomy (NCBI): domain Bacteria; kingdom Bacillati; phylum Cyanobacteriota; class Cyanophyceae; order Desertifilales; family Desertifilaceae; genus Roseofilum; species Roseofilum reptotaenium. The sequence continues at coordinate 1,273 of NZ_JAQMUE010000100.1, forward strand.
GGTCTGCCCTGATATGCTTGGACAATAGGTACTAGATCTTGGGTATTGACATTCCATTCTACTAGTCCTAACTCTCCAGACAATATGACAGTTCCCTTACTAGATACTGCCAGACCATAAAATGCACTCGGTAATGGGAACCGTTGCACTTCGCGGGTCGTTAAGGATAGTTGAACGAGCTGAAGATTACCGTAGTCCAGACAAAATAATTGATTACGTCTAGAGTCATAGCAAAGTCCCTCACCACCCTGGAGATCGCACTCTGGCACCACGCTAATTTTATAGTTTGGTGAGCGTCGTTCTAGCAGTAGTGCATTGCGTAGATGCTCCCCATAAAACTGTAAGGCATCTCGATTCTTACCCATAAGGTTGAGTTCTGCCAGTGGGCTGGGATGATAGTAGGTATCTTGAATTTGCTCTGTTGGTTCGCAATTAAACGTGATCAATTGCTCGCAATTGAGCGTGTGTTGAGCGAGGCTAAAATCAAACAACGCTGACGCGAGACCACTTTTATAAGTTGATAGATACAATCGAATACTGGTGGGTATGTGTTCTACTGATGTCTGTTTAGGAATCTGGGGACAAATTCCCTGGGCTAATATTAGCGCTGCTTTGGGTAAATTAAAGTTAAGACTCTCCTGGTACAAAAAGCCAAATGTGGCACTCATACGAGCATTCATTTCAATCAAGATCGGAGAACTTTGGTCTTGAATCCAAAATTCAGCGCTGAAAAAGCTATTGTTCAAACCGCTATCTTGAATAAAATTAGCGACTCGCTGATAAATAGATTTTTGTTGTGCCTGAGTCACTTGAGAGGGAAAAGCATAACAATCTACCGATCCATCTTGTGCTTCCACAGTATCTACTAAACCCAAAAAATGAACCTCTCCTTTATAGACAAATCCATCACAGGTTAAAGGTTGACCAGAAATTAGCTCTTCGACTAAAAGTGGCACTTGAGACGTTACAGCTATGGGGTATTTTGTGCCATCAACAAATTCTTGGAATAAGTTTTGATACATTTGCCACCACGGTTGGTAAGAGCTGGCAAGTTCTTGACATACTTGTTCTAATCGTTCAGGTTGCTCTACTTTTGCACAAAACATTCCGTAACTTGAACAAACTGGTTTCACAAACACGGGAAACTTCAGTTGATTTACAATATCCTTGTCAATTAATATCTCGGTTTTATTGGCCAGATGTACAACACTATAGCTGGGGGGATATGAGTCGATTTTACGAGCATAAAACTTATGAAAACAGTTGAGTATACCTTCTATAGAAGGGCCAAAAAGATTCAGGCTTTGACAAACTACGGCCGCCACTAAATTGGCGATATCAAAGCTATAGTAAACAAACTCGATCTGGTGAGCTTGGGCATAAGCAATTGCATCTTGGCAAAAGGCAACTAAATCGGCTTCACCTTTAAGTTTAGGTGGCGTAGTTTGTATACATGAATACTCTAAACAATGAAAGCAATAGACAAAGAAATCAGGGCTAGAAAATAATTGTTTCTCATCTTGAGATGGACATAACACCAATACTGGGATGAGTTTATCGGCTGAATTATTGGTCTGGATTACAGTTACTGTTGCTACTTTGAGCATAAATTTATAGTATGAACTATCATACTAATTTTACTTGATACTGCTACAGATTTTTTTGCTGATCGGTTGCTTCTAAAAATGAAAATATTATTACCATAAGCGAAGTTTCGTTATCGCAATATTGCCGGATAAACACACCTCAACATCTGTTCCCGGATCGGATGTGCGGTTGATATCATCTCCCACATAGAGATACCCATCCCCTTGCTTGACAAACTCAGTGAGTAGAGGACGGGTGCAGAGGGAACAAAAGACAAGTTCTGGGTCCGGTGTATCGGGTTCTAGGTGGGGAAAATTGACGGTCCATAAGGTTCCCGACTCAGGGGGTTGAGCGAATAAGTTTTCCAACACTTTTACTGTCCATTGTGTCGCCCTTTCCCAGTCTAGTTCTCTGTCACTTCTTTTGAAGTGAGACAAGGCGATCGCTGGAAGACGATGTATTGTTGCCTCTCGGGCTGCCCCTATTGTCCCGGAAGGATAAATGTCTGAACCCATATTGCAGCCAGCATTAATCCCAGAGACCACAAAGTGGATATTGTCGTAGAGATAGTTAACCCCGAGACGGACACAATCGGCTGGCGTACTCTCTACACTCACTTCAGTATCCGATCGCCATTCCACTGGAATCACGGTGCGAATATTGACCTGATGACCACAGCCAGACTGGTGGTGTTTGGGCGCAACAACCACAATGTGATCGGTCGTTACTTGAGATAGGGCGCTGTGTAATGTACGAATGCCAGGAGCATCAATGCCATCGTCATTAGTTACTAAAAAGGTCATAATCCTAACCCCCCTCTTTTGATGTAAGGTGCTAATTCCTCTGGAATTAAATTATCTTTTTCTTCTTCATGATGCAAAACATAAGGCTTAGAAATCATCTCTATTATTTTTCACTAATCGCTTCAAGTAATCACCAATTTTTTTCGACCTTAGAGTTTCAATCTGTCTAAATAGACGGTAATACAGCTCCCAAACCACTCCCTGAAAAATCAATATCCATTCATATTTGTCGCGTCTAACCACATTACTCCAAACAGGTCATGGCCCACACCATAGCCCGGTTGTTGACTTTCTTCCAATTGCTGCAATACTTGAGCTAGCATAAATTCGACTTTCTGTCTGCACAGATGTTGGTCTGAAATTTGTTGTACTTCTTTCTGGGCGACCGTTTTAAATCCTTGAACTTCTGGGGGCAAATCAACGGGTTCTATGGGCAAAGACTCGCCCAGTAGCGTTGCTGCTTCACTGACTAAACTATTCCACCAACCAGAAAATTTCCTAAAGAAATCCAATATATAATCGGGTGCCGATCCCAACTCAACTTGGAAGATTAACTGGCTCAATTCAGTTTCTTTCGAGGGATCGAGCAAACTATTAATGAGGTTACGATACTTAGGTAATTCTGGGTTAAATTGTCCCGTTGAAGTATGACGACCTACCATAATGGAGCGATCGAAAAACTTGAATTTCTCAACAGGGCAACCTACAGCATCAGCAGCTTGCTGCATGATCTCTCGCAACTGTTCATGGGCATAAAAACTCATCCATGTCGGTTCTGCATTTCCTTGGCTCTCGAAAAAGCTCATGCAGTAATCCCACCGGCTTTCTTTCCATTTGGGTGTCCACTCGATGCTGTACCGTCCTAATACATCTACAACCACTGCACACCGGGAGCGATTTTCACAAGCATTCTCCACAATTTTTTGTAGAGCTTGGTTTAGCTCATCGTGAGTCAGATGAGAGTAGGGAACGCCACAAGAAAGGTAAACATCAAAGGGTCGATGGAACTCCCTAGTCCGAATATCCGCACATTCAAACCTCACATTACTGTGGTTGCTATATAGCTCATTGGCAGTTGCTACCATTGGGGCACTGATATCAACTCCCAGGTAATCTAGATCATAGCTGCTACCTAGTTCTGATTCCTCGGACAACAATGTTGACAGCAACAGGTATCCATCTCCTGTACCTGCGCCAACATCTAAAACTCTTAGTTTCTCTCCCTTTTCCTTGCTATATGGCGCGATCGCATACTTAAACACTGAACGAGAAAATGGCTCTTCCCACTCAACTTTTACACCGTCACGACGACTTTTAGATAAGTAATGTTGAACCGCATTGGTTTCGTGGTACAACGTCTCTATATGCTCTGAAGTTACTTTCATTGCTACTTACCTCCATCTTTAAATTATACTTAAAGTATCTAAAACCGCTTTAACTTTAGACACTTCATGGGTTCTCAGCAGATCGCTTTTTCCTAACGCAGCAAAAACTCCCGTGAGGACTTGAGAACTTCTGTATTCTTCCCCAAAAATTTCCAATGCAGTGGGAATTACATTGAAAACAGGAAACCCTAATTTCCTTAGTCTAAACGCATTTAAAAGACTGCTTATTTGATACCTTATCCGATTTGAAGCATTTTGGGATTTATAGTATAAATTGGTGTATCCCAGCCCGACTGCTGGATCGATAAAAATTTTCCTGACTCCATGTTTTGTCGCAGTTTCGATCTCTTTTCCAAAATAATCGTATAGTAAATCAATCGGATCTTTGGTTACATCTAATTCAAACTCTCCTACATCTCTAGCATGTTTTCCTTGAATGTAACACAAAATAATGGCCGCATCGAACTCAGCCACTATTCGATACATTTCTTCGCTATGCTCGATACCTGTAAAGTTAATGACGTTTGCGCCTGCCTTCAAACATTCCTCTGCCACTTCTGGGTAATAGGTATCAACTGAACTTAAAATACCTGCTTTACTGAACCCTTGAATAATAGGCAGAAGTTGACTGATTTGTTTCAACCCATCAGCTCTCGCGGCATTTTTTGCAGTAGCTTCAGCTCCAATATCGATGATATCCGCACCTTGAGCGGTTAAGACGTTACCACGACGAATTGCTTGCTCGGTCGTATAACAGATGCTTTTCTTGTACCAAGAATCAACAGAAAGATTAACGACTCCTAAGATCGCTTTTTCTGAATTAAACTTAAACTTCTTATGACCAATAGTGAACTCTTCTACTTCAGCATCGTAGTCATCTTTATATTGGTCATAAATGGCGTAGATATCTGCGAGAGAAAACACCTTTAACCTCCGTTTATTGTCTGCTTTGTGTTGTGAATTTACTTGATCAGGTCCCGACTATTACAACCGCAAACCCCCCGCAACTTCTAAATTTTGTCCAGTAATGTAATCGGCTTCAGGACTGATAAAGAAACCTACTGCATCGCTTACTTCTTTTAAGGTTGCAGGTCGTTTTGTTGGGAGCAGTGGGATACTTTCCTCTAAACCAATAGAATTTTCTGCGACTCCTGGAGAAATAACATTGACGGTAATGTTGTCTTCAATCAACTCTACTGCCAGGGATTTAGTATAGACAATAATACCCGTTTTGGCAATTCTATAGACAGGATTTATACGATCTGCTATCACATTTTGGGCACTAGCAAATGCAAAGTTAATGATCCGTCCCCAACCTCCTGCCTTGAGATAGGGAATTGCGGTTTGATTAATATAGAACGCGCTATGGAGGTTTGAATTAAATATTTGATGCCATTCCTCTATAGAGACCTGGCTAATTTGTTTTTCCAAATAGTCACCCACATTATTGACAACTACTGATAAGCCTCCAAGTTGTTGCGCTGCCGTTTCGACGAGAGACTTAGCTTGTTCTAGTTGGGTGACATCTGCTTGCAGGGCAATCGATTTTACGCCGTAGGTAGCAGCAGCTTCTTGACTCACTTGTTGAGCGACTTCTGCACTTTTATTATAATGAAATGCAACATCAAATCCTTTACTTGCAAGATCTAGAGCGATCGCCCGTCCTATTCCCACTGCTGATCCGGTTACCAGAGCCTTTTTTAACATGATCTTCCGATCCTCATGAACTGAAAATATGATTTGATTGAGACAAACGATATAACTTTACCATGTCTTAGGTAAACTATACTATAGGCTTAGTGTGCTATGATTGCTTCTGCTTCAATCTCAACCAAAATTTTGGGATCAATTAATCGACTTACTTCAACCATTGTGGTTACAGGTCGAATTTCTCTAAAAAACTCTCCATGAGCTTGCCCAACACTTTCCCAATCTTCAATACTGACAACATATATTCGTGTTCGTACTACGTCTTTTAGATTAGCTCCAGCCTTGTGAAGTATGGTTTCAATATTTCTTAGGGTTTGTACGGTTTGCGCATAAGCATCACCAGGACAAATAATCAGACCTTTTTCATTAGTTGGGGTCGTTCCTGCTATCCAGACTTGATTTCCAACCCGAACTGCACGTGAATATCCAACAATAGGTTCCCAAGGCGTTCCACTAGAAAAGTTTTCACGTTTCACATTGCTAACCTTTATTTTTTTCTACATTATACTTTTATGAGTATGTTTCTATTTATTCTAGCGATTTCACACGCTATTTAGAGAATGTTGGGTTTAAATCCAACCTCTAAGACCATAGACAAACAGGCCAATATATTCTTTTAAGGCATGGGTGGTATCTCGCAAGCGGCTGCTATCCGGAATAAGACTCAGTAGGGCTGATTCCCAAGTGGTTTCGGTTTCAATAGGACTGCGACCGGGGGGACTGAGGAAGTCTGTGGGTGCGGGAATGGCTTCGATACCTTGTTTTTGGAAGACTAGGAGCGATCGCACCATATGAGTGGCTGACGTTACTAACAATACCCGATTAATCCCCTCTTCGTCTAGAATTTGGCGCACATTCACCGCATTTTCATGGGTATTTAAGGAACTGGGATCTTGTAAAATTGCCTCTTGGGGAACTCCCAGCGCTTGGGCAATTTTTGCCATATCTGCCGATTCTGGAGGGCCTCCATCCTTCCAGTTAATGCGTCCTCCAGTGAGGATTAACCGGGGGGCTTTCCCTTGCAGATATAACTGTGAGCCATGTAGAATGCGATCGCCCGCCTCCGACACATCCACCCAAGGCCGGGGATAAATTTGGGCTTTAATCCCTCCTCCCAGCACCACAATAGCCTCCGCTGTCGGCAACTCATCTGGAGGAATATGGCGCAATTCCAGGGATTGAATTAACGTCTGATTCACCCAACCATTACCACCGAGCAATAACACCAGTAGCGCCAAAGAAATCGAAATTGCCGCTCGTTTCGGCCATTTCCACAGCAACACCAAAGAAACGACCATCAACACACAACTTAACCCCATCGGATAAACGAATAGGGGGAGTAACTTAGAGAGAAATAAGAACATATAGCGCTTCGCGCTGGTAATGAGTCATCAGCCATGGGCCAATTGTTTTGCCCCTTAAAGTCCTGCTTAAAAAGTAGGGTTTAGGATTATCTTAACATAGCTTATCAAAACAGAAAATACGGTATATATAGCGCTTTGCGCTACTGTCACTCATAACGCAAGCAAAGCGCTGTAAGTCTTATTTCCGCCAACGTTCTACTTTCGTGCGATTTTGGGCTAGAGAATTATTTTCTGCTCTCGGATCGGTGGGTAAAATCCAAGTTTCCTCATTGACCTCTTCCTCTGTTCGCCAAGAGGTTTGAATCCACCAACTTGCCACTCCTCCCACAATTCCCCAAACTATGCTAATTGGAGGGGAAAAGTTAACCAACAAAAAAGTGATGGTAAACCCTAACCCCATCAGCACTCCTTGGGGCAATGTTCTCCTAGATTGAGAAGATACAGTCGGTATATCCGGTTGTTGAGAGGAAGAATTTGGAGTCTGATCTACTTCATCTGCCATACTACTGGGTTTTCAGTTCTTCTCAATTAGAAATAGATATACCACATAAAGTGCGAAAACTGCTGTAACTAATTCCCTACTCTATCACTTTCTATCACTTCAAAAACCAGGATCGGTTTTGATTTCCCAGTAAATCTAACACTTTTTGACTATCAATCGGTCTCGAAAAAAAGTATCCTTGTCCCCACTCGCAACCCAATTCAGACAATATTTTCAATTGTCCTAGGGTTTCTACTCCTTCGGCAATCACTTGCATCTTTAAGTGATGGGCTAAATTAATAATTGTCCTGACAATATCCGAGTGTTCTCCACTTTCTCCCATGTTACTTACAAAGGATTTATCAATTTTCAGGATATCCAACGGAAATCGATGTAAATAACTTAGAGAGGAATAACCGGTGCCAAAATCATCCATACAAAGTTTAATCGAACGTTCTTTTAATTGACTTAAGACCTGTTTGACATACTCGGCATTATTAATAATCATACTTTCTGTGATTTCCAGTTTTAGGTAATGGGCATGAATCTGGGATTGATGAATGATTTGATCGATTTTTTCTAATAAATCAGGTCGTGAGAGTTGACAACCGGATAAATTAACGGCCATGGTTAAGCGATGGTGACCGCAGCTTTCCCATCGACGTAATTGATTGCACGCTTCTTGGAGTACCCATTGTCCTAGTAAAGCAATTAATCCAGTTTCTTCAGCAATGGGAATAAATTGCACAGGGGAGACCATCCCTAATTCAGGATGTTGCCAGCGCAAGAGAGCTTCAAATCCAGCAATTTCTCCTGTTTGTAAGCAAGTAATAGGTTGATAATAAACAATAAATTGATTATCTTTAAGGGTATCTGGGCTTTCTAATAGTTGGACTGCACGACGCAAATCATTTTCGAGTTTCAGTTGATTCATCACTCGCGTATGGGTTTCTAAATCAAAGACTTCATAGCGAGCGCGTCCTTTAGATTTGGCACGATACATGACAATATCAGCATCCCGAAGCACTTGTTCAGGTCGTTGATAACCGGTAGAACTTAGAGCAATCCCAATACTAACAGTAGAAAGAATCTGATGACTTTCTATAACAAAGGGATGAGTCATATCTTGGTGAATAGATTCTGCTAATTGATTAGCTTGGGAAAATGCTGAAATGTTAGTTACAAGAATGGCAAATTCATCACTCCCTAAATGAGCAATGAGTGTTGCTTCTATGGACAGATGAGGCTGTTTTTGTAAGATTTGATCGAGTCGTTTGGATAACTCAATTAGGAGGTGATCGCCAAGAGTATGCCCCAAGGTATCATTAACAACTTTAAAGCGGTCTAGATCGAGAAACAAAATCGCAAATTTATACTCTTCCGACTCTTTGGCTTTCTCAATCGCTTTTTGCAAATGATCCATAAATAGGGAGCGATTCGGTAAGCCCGTGAAGGGATCGTGGTAAGCGTTGTAACGGAGTTGAGTCGTAATTGTTTCTTTTTGGTCGATTTCAGCTTGGAGTTGTTTAACCGCAGCTTTGAGCTTAAATGTTCGTTCTTCAATCGCGGCTTCTAGTTTAGTTTGGATATTATTGAGTTCTGTTTCGGCATGATGGTGAGAGATTGCTCCCCCAAAACTATCGGCAACGGTATTTAAAATCGCGATTTCTTCTGCTGTCCATTGGCGATCGCTCTGACAATCATCAAACTCGACAAAACCCCAAAAGCGTTGATCGACAAAAATCGGCAGCACCAGCAGGGAACACACTTGGCGATCGCCTAATAACTGTTTTTCCCATTCTGGCAGTTCATTCTGATAACCCGTAATCGCTTTTCCCTGGGAAAGGTAATCATATCAGCGCCGCAGTACCGTAGCATAGGACAAATTTTGCAATTCTAGATTATTAAAAGGAAGCGATCTTCTCTCTGGAGTCCATTCCCACCATTGGCTGGCTAATAAGGACTGGGTAACCGGATCGGTATGATTCTGAAAAATATACACCCGATCGACTGCCAGAGCTTTGCCTAAATGAGCTAAAGCCAAATGCATTGCTTCATGGCGATCCGATAGGGTAAGCAGGCAATGAGTGGCTTGAGTCACCCCTTGAAGAAGACGAATATGATATTCAGGATCGAGCATAGAAGCTTAGGGAAGTTATATCACTGAAAACAATAGACTTCTTTATCCGGAACCAAGGTAAAAACTGCCAATAGGGTAAGACAGTCCCTAGAATACACAGGAGCGCATAGAAGAGTTTAACCATAACAATGGGTCTTGAGAAAGAATTATTGAGCGTCTAAACTGAACCAATTCCATTGTTATGGACGAGGAAAAGACGGTAGATCGATCGCGGCTAAAGACTTGCGTTTTTTCGGGGGTCGTAGGGGATACACTAAAGGAGAAGGCCAATTACCTTGGGGAAGATTTACGGGAACTTCTGATTTCTCAGATAGCGGAGCTTCTTCAGAAGAGATATCCTCTACTACTTCTGATTCTGAGCGATCGGAGGTGACTTGAACACTTTCTTCTTCTTGTAGATCTTCTTGTACATCTTCTTGCTCGATCAAACTTTCCTCTGAATCATCAAACTCAGCACTAAAAGAGGGAGGTTCGGGTTCTAACTCATCTGACTCTTCTAAAGGTTCTAACTCTCGTGACTGAGCGATCGTCTGGAAGGGAGAATCCTGGAAATTTTCGATCGCCCCACTAAAAGATGCTGCCAGTTCTGGGCTTGAAGATAAGGACTCTTCCGGTTTGAAGAGTTGTAAATGAGGGGAATTCACCTCGGGTGAAGGGGGTTGAGTCAATAGCTCTGGAGACTCTAGAGAAGAGATTTCTCGATCGGGGGTTTCTAAATTTCTAGTCCTTATTTCCTCTGGTAGAGGATTAGGCAGATTTGTTTCCGATAAAGAGTCTTGCCATTGATTGATTGACCAAGGTTGAATCGCAACGACTTTGGGGGCTAATCCCTGTTCAATTTTGGTCAATTTTAAGCCCTTGAGAGCTTGAGAGGATTCATGGAGGATCTGTTCTCGGTTTGAGGGAGATAATTCTAAACACCGATCCAGGGCATTTTTGAACTGTAGAGTATATCGTTGTTGGCGGTGGAGACGGGTTTGTAAGTCGATGCAGAACTTATCCCGTTGATTGAGTTGGGTGGCTTGTTCGTGAGAGCGTTGTTGGACGATCGCACAATCTCGTTCGAGTTGAGCAACTTGAATTTGGCTACTTTCGAGTTGTTCGGTTAAGGTTTCGACTAAAATTTGTTGTCGTTGGGTGCCTTGATAGGATTTTTCTAATTCCCGCAAGAGACGTTTATTTTCTTCTTGAAGCGTATTAATTTCTTCTAGACGTTGGGATAGGAGGGCTTCAGTGGCAGGTTGGCGCTCTTGATAGGTTTGTAAGGCTTGTTGAGAGTGAGCTAGGGCACTTTCGAGTTGACTGATGCGATCGAGCAGAGCCACATTCTTATGTAACACTTGTTCCATTTCCTGTTGCACGGCTTCTAAGACTTCTGGAGCAATACCTTCGCTAACTGATTCTTCAATATCGTGCCAGTTGAGACTATCATGGGTGATCGCATCTAGTTTCAGCTCTACAGAAACATCGGTAAATTCAGCCGGAGGAGGATTTGGGTTCACGTCCTCAACTGCGGTCTCATCTGCTTCAATTGGCTTATCCAGTACAGATTCAGGGGTTGGCTCGCACTCAGAAGAGTCGAAGGGGGAAGTGGGTGTATGCTCTTCGTTCATAAATTGGCGTGGGAATAACGGGGGAAACTAATTACAGGATATCGGAACTTTTGAGTAATGGGTAATAGCGAAGAACCCTAGGTTTCCCCTTCCCTATTCCCTCTTTCCGATTCCCTATTCCCCGTTCCCCATAAAGTCTCGCACGCAGGATAGATAAACTGGGGGATCTTCGAGCATGGGAAAGTGGGCTGTTTTTTGAATGACTTGATAGCGAATCTTGGGGTTTAAATCGGCTGCTTTTTTACCCATGGGAGCGGGAATAATCTGGTCTTTTTCCCCAGAAATGAGCAAAACAGGTATGGAGAGTTGGGAAAAGGCGATGGGCATGGTTTTAGCCATGTGTTCGCTCACTGAGGTGTAAATCGTTCCTAAAGCAGCTTCATAGTCAGCAATCAAGAAATCGGTCAGAAACCCTTGGCGCTGTTCGTCAGGAATGGGGCGACAGAGAAAGCGTGCCATAAAAAAGCGATCGGCAAAGGGAATTTTGGCTAACCAAGGGGGACGGAATTTGACCACGTAGCCACCAAATTTATGGAAGGCTTCAAAAGAGGGGCGATCGTATTCAAAAATTCCGCTACAGGTCAGGATGAGCTTTTCAATGCGCTCTGGATACTTCTGGGCAAAGAGAACGGCGATCGATGCCCCGGTAGAATGGGCGTTAATCCAAACCTTTTGTAGTCCCAGTTGATTCAGCAGTTGGGCGAGATCTTCGGCGTATTCTTCCAGAGCGTAACTTAAGTCTACGGGAGTTTGGGGCAATCGAGAGCGTCCAAATCCCCGCAAGTCGTAGAGTAAACAGTCAAAATCTTCCTTAAAGGCTTCTGCTGTGCTTTCCCAATAGCGGGTTGAGCCAGCCCAACCATGGAGGAAAACGAGTACAGGTTTTTGGGGACTGGATGCACTCGGGGTTGTAGTTATCCACTGATAATAGTGGTCAACCCCACGGACTGTTATCTCTGGCATGATCTAGGCAGATTCAGGTTTGGGTAAGGAGGAGGGGTGAAGCAAGAGTTCTGCCGTCGATCGCTTCTCAACCATGTCTTTGGTAATTACACAGCGAGTCACATCTTTGCGCGAGGGCAGTTCGTACATCACATCTAACATCAGTTCCTCGACGATTCCCCGTAAGGCTCTAGCTCCAGTTTTCCGCCGATACGCTTCCCGGGCGATCGCTGCTGTCGCATCTGGGCGAAACTCCAGAGCCACGTTATCCATCTTCAGCAGTTTTTGATACTGTTTAACCAAGGCATTTCGAGGTTGCGTAAGGATGCATTTCAAGGCTTCTTCATCCAATGGATCGACCACGGCAACTACGGGAATGCGGCCGATAAATTCGGGAATCATGCCAAACTTCACTAAGTCTTCTGGCTCTAATGCCTTCAGTACATCGGCTGCCCGTTTTTCTTTGGGTTGGCTATCTCCTGGCTGAATAAAGCCCATGGATTTTTTCCCGGTGCGCTGGCTGACCACTTTATCTAGGCCAACAAAGGCTCCACCACAGATAAACAGGATATTGCTGGTGTCTATTTGGATACAATCTTGGTACGGGTGTTTACGTCCTCCTTGGGGAGGAACATTGGCGATCGTACCCTCTAGCATTTTCAACAGAGCTTGTTGTACCCCTTCCCCGGAGACATCACGGGTAATGGACGGGTTTTCGCTCTTGCGGGCAATCTTATCGATTTCATCGATATAGATGATGCCTCGCTGGGCTTCTTCAACGTCAAAATCTGCGACTTGCAACAAGCGCAGTAGAATATTTTCTACATCTTCACCCACATAGCCTGCTTCCGTTAGCGTTGTAGCATCAGCTACAGCAAAGGGCACATCTAGCATATCGGCTAGGGTTTGGGCGAGTAGGGTTTTCCCACATCCTGTGGGGCCTACGAGCAAAATATTCGATTTTTGCAGTTCTATATTATCTTCTGAATTGGGTTTTCCCCCATTTGCTCCAGCATTGTTGAGCTTGGATTGGATAAAACTCAATCGCTTGTAATGGTTATATACGGCCACAGATAGCACTTTTTTGGCTTCTTCCTGGCCAATAACATTATCATCAAGATAGTGTTTAATTTCTTTAGGTTTAGGGATTTGACCTAGAGTTAGGTTTGCGGTGCGCGATCGCCGTTTTTTCTGAGCCGGTTCCCCCCGTCTAGGATTGGGAGGAGCAGAAGTGGAACTTGAGTCAAACAGCTCTTCGTCCAGAATTTCATTACAGAGTTCCACGCATTCATCGCAAATATAGACCCCTGGGCCCGCGATCAACTTCCGTACTTGTTCCTGGGATTTTCCACAAAATGAACATTTGAGATGGGAGTCATATTTAGACATAAAGCGGCCTCTGATTAAACAGTGGGGTGGGAGTCAGATGGATGGGACTGGGGTTGGGTAATCACCCGATCGATTAGACCATAGGTTTTCGCTTCCTCAGCAGACATAAAAAAGTCTCGTTCTGTATCTTCTGAAATTTTTTCCAGGGATTGACCCGTGTGATGGGCCAATAGCCCATTTAACGTTTCCTTATGATAAAGAATTTCTTTAGCCTGAATTTCAATATCAACCGCTTGTCCTTGGGCCCCTCCCAGGGGTTGGTGGATCATGATCCGGGAGTTAGGTAAAGACATTCGTTTTGCGGCTGTTCCTGCTGCTAACAGAAACGCTCCCATACTTGCTGCTAATCCGTAACAGATAGTGACCACATCGGGGCGGATTTGCTGAATAGTATCATACATTGCCATTCCTGCGGTCACCGACCCACCGGGGGAGTTAATGTAGAGTTGAATGTCTTTTTCTGGGTCTTCTGCTTCTAGGAAAAGAAGTTGGGCCACGACTGAGTCAGCCACCATATCATCGATCGCTGTTCCCAGAAAGATAATCCGTTCTCGCAAGAGTCGAGAATAGATATCAAAGGCTCTTTCTCCCCGACCTGACTGCTCAACCACCATGGGAATTACCCCTTGGGGATGGTAGGAAATGATGTCTTGCGAGCTATAACTTTCAGGAGAAGAATACTGGGATTGAGATCGGAATATCATGGGGTTTCTCAGAGATTTGAGTTCCAAGTTAGAGGTTAGTTTATTTTAGGGTCATTTTTAGGCTAATTGACCTCTTGGGTTTATTATGCCTTAATCTCCCCCATTCTGGCAGGTCAACCCAAGAAAAGTTAGCCCTTGTTCAACTTTTAGGGGAGATTTGGCTGGTTCTACCCTAGCTAGGAGCGTTGATTTCTGAGGATTCAGCTTCGGGTTGGGTTTCTGGTTTTTCTGTCTCTGGACTCGTCTCTTCTGAGTTTAGGCTCCCTTCAGCGACTAATTCTACTGTGCCATTGGCTTCTAGCCATTCGAGGACTTTTTCCCGATTTAAGTCTTCAGTGACAATTTCTTTCAAGCGATCGCGGTTAATCTCTTTGGGATCTTCGACTGTTTTTAGCACATCATCCATTTTGGCTTGAATTTCGGATTCATCGGCCTGCAAGGATTGTTGCTTGGCAATTTCGGCGATCGCCAGGGATTCTCGAATCGCTTTAATCGCTTCTGGGCGAGCATTTTGACGAAATGTAGGAATCTGTTCAGGCGTGAAGATTTTATTCATATCCAGCCCTTGATTGGCCAACTGCATTGCCATTTGGGTTAACTGTTGGGTCACCGTGTCTTCAATTAAGCTCTCCGGCAGTTCTACCTCCACTTTTTCTAACAGAGCGGCTACTAGGGCCTGTTGTTTGTTGGTTTTGGTTTTATCTTCTGCTTCCTTGGCAAACCGCTCAGTTAAGGAAGTCGTTAGGGCTTCTAGAGTGTCAAATTCACTGACCTCTTCAGCAAACTCATCATCGAGTTCTGGTAGTTCCTTTTCCTTAATCTCTTTCAGCGTAATTTCAAACTCAGCCGGCTGACCGGCAATATCTTCTTGGGGATACTCGTCTGGGAACTTGACAGCAATGGTTTTGGTTTGTCCCTGCTCCATTCCGACCATACCATCGATAAAGCCAGGAATAAAGCGATCTGACTCCATTTCTACCTGAAAGTCAGTGGCACTCGCTCCTGGGATCTCTGCCGGTTCTGGCACTTCCTCCCCGTCTTTTGCCACTCGACGACCCACAAAATCAACCACAGCCACATCCCCAAGCTGGCAGGGGCGATCTTCAATGGGAATTAAAGTCACCCGCTTCTCTTGTTCGGACTTGAGGACTTCATTGACCGCTTCTGGATCGGGTTTAATCTCTTCCGCTTTGACACTTAAGCCCTTGTATTCCACTAATTTCGGCTCTGGGGGCACATCTACGGCTGCATTAAACGTGATCGCTTCCCCGGGCTTAAATTGGTTCACGAGGCTATCAAATTCCGACTTGAGTTGGGGAGAGCCGAGGGTTTCTAATTTTTCTTGGGCGATCGCCTCATCTACGGACTGTTTGATTAACTTTTCTACGGCTGCCGCCTTCAGGTTTTGACTGCCCAATTGCTGGATCAGCACATGGCGGGGAATTTTCCCTTTCCGAAACCCAGGAAGCTTAGCGGTACGGCTAAATTCCTTAATCACCTGCTCATAAGCAGCCTTTGATGCTTCGGCAGGCACTTCAATTTCTAAACCAACTTGACTGGCGGGCAATTTTTCCTGGGTAACTTTCATCACTAGATCTGTATACTGAATGGGAATTGAGCCACGGGCGGTGAAGGGGAGGGTCAAGCTCCTGACACACCACGCAATGGTATTATATAATAGGGGGTTGACAATTCAACCCGAATCAAAACAAAAACTTGTCAAAAAAAGTCTGACAAGTCCTACAGCGCTTTGCGCTGGGGAATAGGAAATAGGGAATAGGGTTGTGGTACATAGCTTTGAGGAGTCAAGCTTGTGTTTCATAACGCAAGCAAAGTGCTGTAAGTTGTCAACAGAAATTGGCCCAGAGCAGCCTTAACCTGCTAGAATCTGGAAGATGGTACGCTGGGCGCTCTGGTGAAAGAGGAATGGAGGAAATTAAATCCTTCTCAGCAGAGCCGAGTATGCGGTAAGCTAAGTTCTAACGCCAAAAAAAACTTAAAAGTTTGCTCTATATATTATTTATCTTGTGCCCGATTCAGAAATTTTAAGAAAATCCAGATAGTCTAAACCTGAATGCTAAAGTTTTAAAATCAAGGAGGATCACCTTTTGCCAAAATCCTATAGAGTTGCCATTCTGGGAGCCACTGGTGCAGTTGGAACCGAATTAATCGACCTATTAGCAACCCGTAATTTCCCTCTAGAGAGCCTAAAACTCTTGGCTTCTCCTCGGTCAGCGGGGCGTACTCTATCCTTTAGAGGGGAAACTCTGCCCGTTGAACCTGTAGCAGAGGGATGTTTCAACCAAGTAGATGTGGTACTTGCCTCAGCCGGAGGTTCAACCTCCAAAACTTGGGCCCCGAAAGCGGTGGCAGCAGGTGCAGTGGTCATTGATAACTCCAGTGCATTTCGCATGGTTCCTGAAGTCCCCCTAGTGGTTCCCGAGGTCAATCCCGAAGCGGCAGCGACCCATCAAGGAATTATTGCTAATCCCAATTGCACTACGATTTTAATGACGGTAGCTGTGTGGCCGTTGCATCAAGTGCAACCCGTAGAGAGACTGATCGCAGCGACCTATCAATCGGCTAGTGGTGCAGGGGCACGGGCTATGGAAGAGGTGAAAATTCAAGCCCAGCAGATTCTTAATGGCCAAGATCCAAAACCGGAACTGTTTCCCTACCCCCTAGCCTTTAATCTATTTCCCCACAATTCGCCCTTGAATGACCAAGGCTATTGTCAGGAAGAGATGAAAATGGTTAATGAAACCCGGAAAATCTTTTCAGCTCACGATTTGCGAGTATCCGCTACCTGCGTGCGTGTTCCTGTACTCAGAGCGCACTCAGAGGCCATTAACTTAGAATTTAAACAACCCTTCCCTGTGGAAAAAGCCAGAGAAGTCTTGCAAACGGCTCCAGGGGTGAAACTGGTTGAAGATTGGAGCACCAATTATTTTCCCATGCCGATGGAAGCCACGGGTAAAGATGAGGTTTTAGTCGGTAGAATTCGTCAGGATTTATCCCATCCTTGTGGGCTAGAACTGTGGTTATGTGGAGATCAAATTCGTAAGGGAGCGGCTTTAAACGCGGTTCAAATTGCTGAACTGTTGGTGGAAAAAGATTGGGTTAAACCCCGTGAAGTGGCATTAAGTCAATAAAGTGAACCGAAAAATTATCAAGCGCATCAAAGAAAAAGGAGCATAAAAAGGGTGAGTAGTTTTGGACGAGTGATCACAGCGATGATCGCGCCATTTTCGGCTGATGGTAGCGTTAATTATGAGGTGGCTGAAGAATTAGCCATTCATTTAATCAAAAACGGCAGTGATAGCCTCGTAATCTGTGGTACAACAGGGGAGTCGCCTACCTTAACCTGGGAGGAACAACATCAGTTATTCCAGGTGGTGAAACAAGCAGTAGCGGGTAGAGCTAAAGTAATTGCCGGGACAGGGTCGAATTCAACCTCAGAGGCAATTTCAGCGACCCAAAAAGCGATGAAATTGGGCTTAGATGGCTCATTACAAGTGGTTCCCTATTACAATAAGCCTCCCGCAGAAGGACTTTATCAGCATTTTAAGGCGATCGCCAAAGCTTGCCCCGATATTTCTCTTTTGCTGTACAATATTCCTGGACGAACCGGGCAAAATATGCCCCCAGAAACTGTAGCCCGTTTAGCAGAAATCCCCAATATTGTTGGCATTAAAGAAGCCAGTGGGAAACTCGATCAAGTCAGTCTTATTCGCCAACTGGTTCCCCCTGAGTTTGATATCTATTCTGGAGATGATTCCCTAACGTTACCCATGCTCTCGGTCGGTGGGCAAGGTGTGGTCAGTGTAGCCTCTCACCTAGTGGGTAAGGAATTACAAGAGATGATTCAGTGCTTTGAAATGGGAAAGACCCAACAAGCAACGGCAATTCATTTGAAACTTTTTCCCCTCTTTAAGGCTTTGTTTCTGACGACTAACCCAATTCCAATTAAAGCAGCACTGGCTCTTCAAGGATGGCCGGTTAACCAGTTACGTTTACCCTTAGTAGAAACCCCAGACTCCATTCAAGCAGAATTGAAAAATGTCTTGAATCAGTTGGGTTTAAACTGAGCCGTTTGGTCAGGAGTAGAGTTAAAAAATCGACCTAAAAACGGGAGGAAATCCCCATGATAAGCGCCCCATTGGTTAGGAAAAAAAGTGATTGAAATGTCTCTTAGAGCGCAAAGCGCTAGGAAAAAGGCAAGAGCTTCTGGTACTCAAAGTGTGAACCTTTGATCCCGTACCTTAGCGCAGCGCATTTCATATCCGCGACAGCAGAAATTGCTGACACTTGAATCACAGTTAAGGCTAGGTGCAACTGAACTTAGCCCATACATCTGTCACACTAATGTCACACTAAACTCGAAAAATTATGGTTAGAAAGAATCAAAAGTCTGCAATCAAAATTATTCCCCTGGGAGGTTTGCATGAAATTGGCAAAAACACCTGCGTCTTTGAGTATGAAGACGAAATTATATTACTCGATGCTGGATTAGCCTTTCCCACTGATGGGATGCATGGGGTCAACATTGTCTTGCCGGATATATCATATTTGCGGGAAAATCGCGATCGCATCAAAGGCATGATTGTCACCCACGGCCATGAAGACCATATTGGTGGTATTGCCTATCATCTGAAACAGTTTGACATTCCCGTGATTTACGGCCCCCGGTTAGCGATGGCCCTGTTAGAAGGTAAACTCGAAGAAGCAGGAGTGAGCGATCGCACTGAATTGAGAACCGTCGGCCCCAGAGATATGGTACGGGTAGGGAAAAACTTTGTTGTAGAATTTATCCGTAACACCCACTCCATGGCCGACAGCTTTACAGTTGCCATCCATACTCCCCTCGGTGTCATTATCCATTCTGGAGACTTCAAAATCGATCATACTCCTGTGGATGGAGAACTGTTTGACCTACAGAAACTGGCCGAACATGGGGAAAAAGGCGTATTGTGCCTCATGAGTGATTCCACGAACGCTGAAGTGCCCGGATTTACGGCATCAGAAAGTTCCACCATTCCCAACCTCGACCGGGTGTTTTCCCAAGCTGCGGGACGGATTTTAGTCACGACCTTTGCCTCCTCCGTGCATCGGGTGAATATTATCCTGCAACTGGCGCAAAAACATAATCGAGTAGTTTCAGTTTTAGGGCGCTCCATGCTGAATGTCATTGCCCATGCTCGCAACTTGGGATATGTAAAATGTCCCGATGAGCTGCTGCAACCCCTACATGCCATTCGCAACTTGCCAGATGAAAAAGTGCTGATCCTGACCACTGGATCTCAGGGGGAACCCTTATCGGCTCTAACTCGGATTGCTAAACAAGAACATCGACAAGTTAAAATTCGCCAGGGAGATACGGTGGTCTTTTCTGCTAACCCCATTCCGGGTAATACTATTGCCGTCGTGAACACCATTGACCAATTGATGAAACAAGGGGCGAATGTGGTCTATGGCAAAAATCAAGGCATTCATGTTTCCGGTCATGGATGTCAAGAAGACCATAAGCTGATGTTAGCTTTAACTCGTCCGAAGTTCTTTATCCCGGTTCATGGGGAACACCGGATGTTAATTAAACATGGGCAAACGGCCAAAAGTATGGGCATTCCCGAAGAAAATATGGTGATTGTCGATAATGGCGATATGATTGAGCTGACCGAGAATTCCATTGAGATTGCCGGTAAAGTATCTTCAGGTGTGGCTTTGGTCGATAATGCGGGTATCCTCCATGAACAAGTCCTCAAAGAACGGCAACAGTTAGCTGAAGATGGGGTGATTACAGTGGCTGCTGGTGTGAATTGGGAAGGGAAATTAGCCAACTGTCCCATGGTGCATTTGCGGGGTGTGGTAACGTCCTTGAAACAACGGTATTTAGAGGATGCGATCGCCCAATCGATACAAACTACCTTAGATAATCGCTGGTCAGAGTTTGTGCGCTCTTTTGGCAAAGGACAGTTGGATGTCAGTTTCCATCGCTTGCAACAAGAAATCGAACACGATTTAAACCGACTCCTGAGAAGAGAATTGCGGAGTAATCCGTTACTTGTCTTACTGATGCAAACCCCTGAAGATCTTCCTGGGGATCTAAAACCCCAAGAGAAGGGTTCTAAAACGACTCCTCAAACTGATGGTGTACCCCTGAAAAATCGGCGTACCCGTCCCCGGCGATCGGCCCAAGTAGCTTCTTAAGCAACCGTAATTACCTGAAGTAAGGGGAGTTTTACCAAACTCCCCTTTTGTCTTATAATGATACGGTTTATTCCCGATGCTGTTGGGTTTATTACTGGAGAACACTGTGAAAAAACTGCTATCTTGGATTATTGCGGCGATCGCAATCCTTTCCTTTTCTCTGTCCACACCTGCCCTCGCTGGTGATGCAGGGGCTGGCGCAGGCGTATTTTCTGCCAATTGTGCTGCTTGTCATGCGGGTGGGAAAAACTTGGTTAACCCCACTAAAACTTTGAGTAAAGCCGATTTAGAGAAATATGGAATGAATACTCTAGAGGCAATTGTTACTCAGGTAAGCAATGGGAAAGCTGCTATGCCTCGTTTCTTGGGTAAATTGAATGACCAGCAAATTGAAGATGTGTCAGCTTATGTTTTAGAGCAAGCTGAAAAAGGCTGGTAACCACTCCAAACAGGGTGTTGATTGAGATCGCATCCTGTTTTTAGAAACTCATTAAAAGAATACATCAGTCAGTCTTAGGCGATAGTGTGGTTTAAAAGCTTGTAGGAGTGAGAAACTAATTTCTCACTCCTACAAGCTTCTATTGGTATACCCCCAAGGGAATTCGAATCCCTGTCGCCTCCGTGAAAGGGAGGTGTCCTAGGCCTCTAGACGATGGGGGCTTGATTTATTCACCTTAATTATCTTAACTAAGGTTTTTCGATATGTCAACCCCCAGTGAAAACTTTTTTGAAGAGTCGCGAGGATGGGGGAGCGCGGGGACACGAAGAGGAATAATTATCCCTCTTCTGTCACTTGAAGCAAAAATCATTCTCTTTATACAAAAGTATAATGGTCACCGATGAAGATCATTTGACCTTTACGGAAGAAGAAACCAGCTTCTATCCCAAGATTAGAGGTGAAGATGTATATTTGGTGAGTGGCGGCACTATTGTAATACTCTTCCAAGCGCCCATAAGCCTTTAGCCATCTAAGCATCTCTTCTTCTGTAAACCCCTGGAGATGCTCTCTAACTGCTTCTCGTTGCCCAACTAGATCGATTAAGTGGAAGTTGTTAGCCATACGAACATCATGGACTCAGTTGACCCCATAATATCCCCGCCAAGGACTCACCTGTAAAATCCCTTCCGGCGTAAACACCACCTTAAACTGGGCTAAAGGCTCGTCAGAACTTTCTGGCTCTTCAGAACGGCTGTTTTGGGTGACCTCTAATAAACTCGGTAGAGGAGTCCGATCTAAATAATCAAATGCCGCTTGATTCAGGGCTTCATAATCAGCAATTTCACCGTCTGGTTGCACGGCTACTCGATAATTGAGTTCTGTGGGGAAATCGGCTTCCCGAATCCGCACTCGATCAATTTGGTTATAGAGTTCCTGATTTAAATTTTCTAGTAAAAACGGATCGGTAATTTCCGGGCCTAAACTTTGAGATCCGGGCGGAAAGCCATTCCAAGGACTGACCTCAACTACCCCTTTTTGGCGAAAGACAACTTTAAACTCAGCAATCGACTCCGCTTCTGCTCCTCCTTCATCGGTCGGAATATAAGCTAACTCTAACAAGGGAGTCAGTTGGTCATCTTGGGGAATCATGGCTTCATCTGTCCCTCGATATCCCAAAATTGCCCCATCTTGCCCTACGGCCACTCGATAGGTTAAATCTCTTTCTAAATCTTCGCGACTTTGCCAAGCCCGGTCAATATCTTCATGCAATCTTCGATTTAAAGTCCCTATTTCTGTTGCATCGGTAATTGAGGGTCGGCGTTCGACTAAAGTATCGATATCTTCAATCGTCGGCCGTGAAGAAGTCCGCCCAGTAGTTAAAGGATTAGTGGTAGTCGAGTCGGAAACCGTTAGGGCTGCCTCTCCATTAGGTTCTCGATCGCTTTGATCGGTATTTGGAGAAGGAGAGGGAGGTTCACCAGAGTCTTCAGACTCGGAGGCACCATGGGGTTCAACTTCCTCCAGGGTCTCCGGCCGTTCAATGTTGGGTATGGGCATCATCAGAAATAAGCCGGCTGCAACCGCCAAACCGACGACTCCTAGGGCAGCGGGAGCAGCTCGTTGAGGCCCTGGAATGGTGGCTTGTACATAGCGCTTAGGAGTGGGAGCTAGAGACCAGGAAAGGCTCGGTAAGGTTTGGGTATCGGCAAAAAATTGATCGACGGCTTCTACCAGATCAAAGAGCTGGACATCACTTAATTTAACTTCTGGAGGGTTGGGAGAGGTCGCAGCCGGATCGGGAGTCTTCGTATTAATGCATAGGCGATGGTAATGGCCGTTGAGTTTTTCTAAGTGTATCCATTTTGGCCCGGGAAGATGCTCTTGGGGATAGGACACCCCACTGAGGACTTCTTGGGCATAGTGGCTAACTGCCCACACGAGGCTTTCAAAAAATTCTTTTCCCCCAGTTAATTTGACTCCAGCAATTTGGCATTCCACATTACTTAACATGGAAAGGGGCTGAAAATCTAAGGAACTGCCTTCATTAGCCTCACTCCATCCCCAGAGGGTTAAGTTGCAGTTGGGTAAATTGTATTGACGTTCGATACTCATACCACTTCTCCATCAAATAGGCTAATCCACAATCGTTGCATTCCTTTGGTTCCGGTACAAAATAGGAGTTGGCTTAGTAAAGATACACCGAGTTCATTTAAGGCTCGATCGTTTTGGTATTGGGTGAGGGCAGAACGTTGGAGGTTCATGCGCGAGCGGAAATGGGCCCGGAAGCGATCGAGGTATTCGGAGAGCCTAAAATGGTGTTCTACGGAGAGGTGTCTTTCTTGCAGTTGATCGTAGGCAACGAGCAGTTGACGGATGAGGACCGTGCGTTTGCGGGCGAGGGTAGCGGCGATCGCCACTAATGCCTTAGCTTCTTCTATACTCAGAGAACGACGCATATGGGCACGGCGAAAGGGATTAGTGCTGCGTAAGCGCCATAGGCTAACACGATTTTGAATGATCTCTTGAAGTTGGAGGGTTTTGGAGGCAGCGAGCATGGCTTCCGATCCCCCTAAATCTAGAGCTTCGAGAGCTAGTAGAATCAGATCGAGATGCCAGCGAGTACGACGGGGACATTCTGGGGAATTGAGAGGGGGGTCGACCAAGTTCTCCAGAATTAAGGGAGTGGTATTGAGGGGTGGACTGTTGGTTTGCATAATGTTCTCAAGAAACATTCAAATCGTGTTAGATACTGCCCTTGTGGTGAACTGTTCAACTTCAAGGACGCACGATCAGGATCTCTGATGACGAATGAACTGGGTAAAAGAGGACAGGGGTTAATCAGACCATCAAAGGGGAACACGATCGCTAATACTCATATGAGTCAATCTGGGATGCTAAGTGCATATTACCGGATCGCTCACCCTTTGTTCTAGATTAACCTTTAGAGGCGATCGCTGTCTTCTCCCTTATTCTAGGAATCAGGTAGGATTGGGAAGCATCGGTTCTGATAACCTGATAATCACAGAAATAATATTTAGATCATGGATATTAAAGAGATTCAGACTCTGATTCGGGATATTCCCGATTTTCCTAAACCGGGGATTTTGTTTCGCGATATTACCACGCTGTTGAAGCACCCCGAAGGGTTTCGCTCAACGATTGATTTATTGGCTCAACGCTGTAGTGAACTCTCGCCAGACTATATCCTGGGAATGGAGTCACGGGGATTTATCTTTGGCACAGCAGTAGCGTATCAATTGAATTGTGGTTTTATTCCAGTCCGCAAGCCGAAAAAGCTACCCGCCCCGGTTTATCAAGTCAGTTACGATCTCGAATATGGTCAAGATCAGTTGGAAATGCATCAAGATGCCCTGCAAGGGGGCGATAATGCTCCGCATCGCTGTCGCGATCGCGTCGTCGTCGTTGATGATTTAATCGCTACTGGGGGAACCGCGCAAGCCACGGCAAAACTGGTAGAGCAAGCCGGAGCAGTCTTAGCCGGATTTGTCTTTGTGATTGAATTAGAAGCTCTCGAAGGACGTAAACACCTCCCCAATGTCCCGATTTCTAGCCTAATCCAATACTAGATGGGTAATAGGGAATAGGAGATCGCAGTGTCCCCGTATTTCCCCATCCCCCTATCTCCTCATCTCCTCGCTCCCCCATTCCCCCACTCCAATCCATGAACTCTACCCTCTCCTACAATCTCCGGGGACTTTTTGGTAATGAAGTCTTCCTCTACATCAGCAAACGGGTATTACAAGGCTTAATCACCCTTTTATTAGCCTCTGCCTTAAGCTTTACCATTATTCAACTTGCCCCTGGCAACTATATCGATACCCTGCGCCAAAATCCCCAAATTTCCCCCGAAACCCTGGAACAACTCTCCCAACAATTTGGCTTAGATAAACCTGCCTATCAACAGTATTTTCGCTGGCTCTGGAGTATTATTAGATACGGAGATTTTGGTCAGAGTTTTGTCTATCAGCGCTCTGTTGCTTCCCTGCTCTGGGAGCGGATGGCCAATACCCTGTTGTTAGCTATTATATCTCTGGTGATTAACTGGGCGATAGCCCTTCCATTAGGTATTGTTGCTGCCCTCAAACAAAATACCAAACTCGATCAAAGTCTGCGAGTTCTCAGCTATATTGGGCAAGGATTTCCCAGCTTTATTACCGCCCTTGCCTTGCTCTTTTTTGCCCAAAGTGTTTCCCCTCTTTTACCCGTCGGAGACATGACGAGCATCTATTTTTCTGACTTAACTTTAGTGGGCAAAATTCTTGATATTGGTTGGCATATGATCTTACCCGTCTTAGCCCTCAGTATTACCGGATTTGCTGGACTCCAGCGCCTCACAAGAGGACAATTTTTAGACGTTTTGCGCCAAGATTATATCCGCACTGCCCGCGCCAAAGGCTTACCGGAAAATCGCGTTATTTATGTTCATGCTCTGCGCAACGCCATTAATCCTCTGATCACTCTTTTAGGTTTTGAATTTGCCACCTTATTAAGTGGTTCTTTTATCACCGAATTTTTCTTTAACTGGCCGGGTTTAGGGCGCTTAATTCTCAGTGCTGTCCAATCCCAGGATTTGTACTTAATTATGGCCAGTCTGATGATGGGGGCAGTGATGCTCATTATTGGCAATTTAATTGCCGATCTGATGTTAAAGTTTGCCGATCCTCGCATTCGTTTAGAAGATCTCAAATAAATTATCCATCCTATTTCGCCTATGGCCTTTCAAACCTATTATCTGATTCGCTCTCAAAATGACGGTCAATATATCACGGCTCGTTTAGGAGATCAAAACTATCTGTTACTGTTCCAACAAGATTTTGAAGCCTACAGTTATCTCAATACCCATGCCCCCGATGTTGCCCATCAATTTGCCGTTGAATCGTTAGTTGGTTCCCAGCTAAACGCTCTACTCAATCGATGGGGCTATCGGGGCATTGGATTAGTTCAAGATCCCTTAATTCCTAGGGTAGAATTTATGGCACGAGAGTCTTCTCTTGACAATTAGCTCGTGGGGTTGAATTGAGTCGGGTCTTGATCGCGACGATCGCGCACCGAAAGGGGAGTCCCTTCGCCATCACCCACTAGCGCTGCGGTACTTTCTAAGGCTTCCCGTAACCGTTTAGCGGCATAAATCGACATATCCCTCGGAACACTAATGCGATCGCGCAAATAACGTAATCCGATATCCGATCCTGATGGTGGGGGACACTTCTCTCCCTTAATCAAGTAGGTTAAAGCACAACGCAGCGCTTCATCAAACAGGCGATCGTCGGCGGGATTCACTTGAATAATATTCTGACGATGCTTCAGCACTCGGTGAAGAGCTTCTTCTCGGGAGGTTTCCGGCTCTGGATAGGTTACATCTGGCAATCCCAACCAAGGGCCACTATCCACCCGTTTCTGATTCTCCTGAGTTTCCAGTTCCTCATTTGGGTAACAGCCACCCATTTGTGGAGGTAAATCATGGGCATGGGTATGAAAATCGCTTTGGGTTCCTCTATAGGTTGGGCGAGTTTCCATGGCATCAAACCAGTTGGAAAAATGGGGATTTTCCTTGCGTAGGCAATACCCTTTGTAGTAGTACAAACTCGCGTTCATCCGCTCAACATAGGGCGTGAAAATGATATCCACCGTGCCAAAATCCTCTAGGAAATAGGGGCCAGGCATACGGCTCAGAGCCTGTTCTACGTCGGCAACTACGCTAATAAATTTTTCTTTGTGCCGTTGGTCATCACGGGGCGATCTCCTCGGATAGCACAGCCAACTACACCAGGCCCGAAACAGTAACCGTTCTAGTCTGCGCAGGGGGATCACCTGGGAATCCTCCATCCCGGCACCGTTCAGGGGGCCAAACGCCTGTTCTAAGGCCATTAAAATATCATCACTTTCGGTAATCAATTGGCCGTCCAACTCGATCGCCGGAAGCATTCCCGATCGCACTTTTTCTTTATACCACTGTTCTTTTTTGCCATAGCAGAACATGGTCACCTTGCGGATACGATAAGGAATCTGTTTTTCCTCTAGCCATAACCATACCTTTTGGCAATAGGGACACCAAGCATGATGATCTCGATAGAGTGTAACCCGCACATCCGATTCCGAGTGACCAAATAGGCGTAAATTGGATTGGGCATTGGTCGGGCCATTGACTCGATCGATCGTAAAATGAGTGAGCGATTCTAGTTCTGTCCAGGTTAAGACACTCATGGGCGGATGATAAAAATAACAGGAAGGATAATCCTATTCAATATAGCGCTGTTATTTGTCAGCGATCAGAGACCCACGACCCGCACACCAATAGTATTGAGCCTAACTTCTGGTTTCGCTTCCATCGTATTACTACTCGACTCCGGTTGAACTGGGATGCTATTTTTGAACCCAAGCCATGACCACAGACGCGGCCATCTATTCTTTTTAAATTCTTGTTTAATGCCATAACTGGCATAATACAGTGGAGAAGAGCGACGATGGGCACTTCGACAAGCCCAAGGATAAATCATCCAAGACCCCCCACGTATGACGCGATCGCTCCCCTCGGTGGGACAATCGAGACTGTTATCGAGATCATTATCCTGCCAGCGATCTTCACACCACTCCCATAGATTTCCATGCATATCGTATAACCCCCATCCATTGGCAGGAAAACTGCCGACGGGTAAGGTTTTATAAAGACATTGACCTTTGGGAGCTTCCCCGTAATTATAGCTGGCATCATAATTAGCCAGCTCGGCAGTCAGGGTTTCACCGCAATGAAATGGAGTCACTGTTCCTGCACGACAAGCATATTCCCATTCGGCTTCGGACGGTAAGCGATAGGATTGTCCAGTGTATTGGCACAGTCGGGCGCAAAATTCCTGACACTCTAACCAGGAAACACTTTCTACAGGTCGGTTTTCTCCTTTGAAACTGGAAGGATCGGGGTTTAGGGAGCGATGTATTGGGGGAAAGGACGCTACCCTAAACCATTGGGCCTGAGTGATTTGAAATTTACCCATGTAGAACGGGGGTAAGCTGACGGAGTGCTGGAGTTTTTCCTGGTATCCCATGAGAAAGGTTCCACCCGCGATCGCCACCATATCCAAAAAGATTCCTTTTCCCAAATCTTCTCGGTAATATTTTGCTTGCCGAGTTTCCCGCTCAATGATTTTTCCTCGATGGTTCACCGTAACGGTTTCAAACTCGAATAAAGACAGTTGAGGTTCTACCAATGACCCATTACCTATGACCAGCACGTAGAACTTACCGGGCCATACCAAAGAGAGAACCAAAAGAGCGGCCCATATTCTTTGGATCTAAAGCATCAACGGCAGCAGTAGGCTCATAGCCACAATGTACCATGCAATCAGCACATTTCGGATTGCCACTGCGATGACCATATCGGTCCCAATCTGTATTATCCAGTAATTCTTGGAAGCTTTGATAATAGCCTTCATTAAGCAAATAACAGGGCTTTTGCCAACCTAAAACGCTATAGCTAGGACTTCCCCAAGGGGTACAGTCATAGTCTTTTTCACCCAGGAGAAAATCTAAAAATAGGGGATTATGGTTAAAATTCCAAGCTTTTTGACCGGCTTTGAACGGAGCAAGAATTTCCCGAAATAGCGCTTTGGTTTGTTCCCGTTTCAGGAAATGGTCTTGATCGGGGGCCCAGGCATAACTATAACCGGGAGAAATCATCATCCCATCAATGTTTAAGGTGGCGAGAAAGTCAAAGAATTTTTGTATCTCTTGGGGGTCAGCACCCTCAAAGACTGTGGTGTTGGTGGTGACGCGAAATCCTTTGGCTTTAGCCGCGCGAATTGCTTGTACGGCTATATCAAACACGCCTTCACGGTCTACACAGCGATCGTGTTGTTCCTGTAAGCCATCAAGGTGAACACTCAAGGTTAAATAGGGGGAGGGCTGAAACCGGTTTAAATATTTCTCCAGTAATAATCCATTGGTGCATAAATAAATAAATTTTCTGCGCTCAATTAATCCCTTGACAATTTCCACAATTTGTGGGTGTAAGAGAGGTTCGCCTCCGGGAATGGAAACTACGGGCGCACCACATTCTTCGACGGCAGCAAAGCATTCTTCTGGGGTAAGATGTTGTTTGAGAATTTCTTTAGGATGCTGGATTTTTCCACATCCGGAACAGGCTAAATTGCATCGAAATAGGGGTTCAAGCATTAAGACTAGGGGGAATTTTTTCCGTCCTAATAGTCTTTGGGTGACTAAATATTTTCCGACTTCAATGGCTTGTTGTAGGGCAATGGCCATAATGGCTCCTCTTACGGTAACGGGTTATCTGGGGATTTAGTATAGTTGAAAGTTCCTGATTTCTGCAATCTTCCTATTACTCATTACCCAATTACCTAATTACCGCGCGAAGTGCTATATTTTTCGATTTTCTAGACGAAAGAGCCACACCATGAGGGCAACTACACCAATTTGTAGAGCTAGGTTGCCTAAAGTGGTGCTGAGATCTTCTCCTGAAGCGAGTTTAGCGAGGAAAATGAAGGCTCCGATTAAACCGGATGTGGCAAAGGTGGCGTAAATAAATTGACGTAATCCCCGATAAGGTGCTTTGGCTTCAGCTTTGAGGCGAGCATATTTTTCTGGACTTAGGGAAGATTTGCGGCTGCTTTTGGAT
The DNA here is from genome assembly GCF_028330985.1 of Roseofilum reptotaenium CS-1145. Taxonomy (NCBI): domain Bacteria; kingdom Bacillati; phylum Cyanobacteriota; class Cyanophyceae; order Desertifilales; family Desertifilaceae; genus Roseofilum; species Roseofilum reptotaenium. The sequence continues at coordinate 30,690 of NZ_JAQMUE010000100.1, forward strand.
CGAGGAGAATCGGACGGCATGGGTTTTGATGCTAAAAAGTCTGGGAAAATTCTACCATGGAGATGGCTTAGGGCCAGGAAAACCAGAGTATAGTAGAAAGTCTAGGTTTAAATCGAGATGTTTGAACAATTAATGGAATCTGAACGTAAAGTTAAGAGTGTTTACACCGATGGAGCGTGTTTAGGAAATCCCGGGCCAGGAGGATGGGCTGTGCTGGTCAATTTTACAGATGGCTCCATTTATGAAATGGGGGGATCGGAGGCGGATACGACGAATAATCGGATGGAGTTGCAGGGAGCGATCGCCGGATTAAGGTTAGTGGTGGCTTCGGGACAAACCGAAGCGGTGACGGTCTTTACGGATAGTGACTATGTGCGTAAGGGAATTACCCAATGGATTCGAGGCTGGAAAAATAAAGGCTGGAAAACGTCCCAAGGAAAACCGGTACAAAATCAGGATTTGTGGGAAAGTTTAGATCAGTTAAATTCTAAGATGGTGTTGTGGGAATATGTGCCAGCTCATACGGGCGATCGCGATAATGAACGTTGTGATGAGATCGCTAAAGCCTTTGCCACAGGTCGCTCTCCCGCCTTAAAACAAGCTTTAGAAACCCAAAAGCGATCAAGTCTTTCCCCCCTAAATGGGCAGAACGCGCTACAATCCACGGATGTTGCTTTAAACGGTAGCATGACAGATGTAAATGCCCCTTCCAATCCTACGTCCTCCGAAAACACGGAGAATTTACCCCGTGATGTACGGGTTGGACAACTGCGAAACCTAATCGAAACCTTACGCATTGCTGACGAAATTGCCAGTCACGCTTATTTAATTACTAGCTCGGAGTTGGCAGACTTAATGGATGTCAACGCTAGTGCGGTTACCAGTCGCGGCGATCACTGGGTTTGGCGAAACTGGGTGGTTTCGAGGGTTCGACGTGAGGGAAATCAAATCCTATGGCAACTTGAGAGAGTGGATTAGATTCTGAGGCCATATCTCGATGAAGATGCCCTTGACAAGGGGCCTCCAGCCCCTTGCCTCCCCTCTGTAGTGTCCCGCTAACCCCTTATTCCCCCATCGGGCGGTGCATCAACCACTTCGTAGCTCGTAACATCGATCGCATCGATAGCTTCCGTGGGTTCAGATGAGACGGTTTTGGGTTGAGGAGTCTGCTTTTGTGTCCATTGACGTACTTGCTCAAAATTAGAGGCAATAGCCAATAGTCCCCCCGCAACAATAAAGACAGGAAGGGGAACTGATAGCGCTTTGAGCTGTTGAAAGATTTCAGCTAACACTAATAGAAGGACAAAACAGCTAATCCAGAGTCTCATGGGTTTCTGATTGGGTTGATAGCACAGCTATTGACTATACTATACTCGACTATACTTGATGATTCTCCCAGAGTCCCTGGTAGATGAAAGCTTGTTGTTGAATGAAGAGGTTGATCATGGTTGATGCACAATACCGGTTAGTCACTCGCAGTGATTTTGATGGGTTGGTCTGTGGGGTTCTCCTCAAAGAGCTGAATTTGATTGATGAGATTAAGTTTGTCCATCCTAAAGATATGCAGGATGGCAAAGTCGAGATTAGCGATCGCGATATTACCACCAATTTACCCTATGTTCCAGGAGCGCACTTGGTTTTCGATCACCATTTGAGTGAAACCATACGCAACACCTCTCAACCGGAGAATTATATTATCGATCCCGATGCCCCTTCGGCCTCACGAGTGGTTTATAACTATTATGGTGGAAAAGACAAGTTTACTGATATTTCTGAAGAGATGATGACGGCAGTGGATAAAGCAGACTCTGCCCAGTTTTCTGCCGAAGAAATTCTCGATCCTACCGATTGGGTTCTGCTCAATTTTATCATGGATGCCCGCACCGGCTTAGGCAGATTTAAGGAGTTTAGAATCTCCAATTATCAATTGATGATGGAATTGATCGATTATTGTAAATCTCACACGATTGAGGAAATTTTAGCCCTCCCCGATGTGCAAGAGCGAGTCAACCTCTATCAACATCAGCAGGAACAATTTAAGCAACAATTAAAACGTTGTTCCCAAGCTTATGGTCAATTAGTGGCGATCGACCTGCGGAACGAAGAAACGATTTATGCCGGGAATCGGTTTATGATTTATGCCCAATATCCTGAGTGTAATATTTCCATGCATATTATGTGGGGATTGAAACAGCAAAATACCGTTTTTGCAGTGGGTAAATCGATTCTGAATAAGACTTCAACTCTCAATATTGGTGAATTGATGCTACAACATGGAGGGGGAGGCCATGCGAATGCGGGGACTTGTCAAATTGATAATGACAAGGCGGAAGAAATCAAGGCTGAATTAATCGATAAACTTCAGAATACCTAGCATAATGCTACACGCGGGTAATGGGAGTATTACGTCTCTCTCCCAACCCTTCTTTCACTGGAGAGGGATACCAATTCGCGCCACTGATATTTTAGAAATGTTCGCCTTCCTAAAGTTTTAGCAGATTGTCCGGATTTAGAACGAGCAGGGGATTACCTCTTCTTATTTTTCATCACTGATTTGATCATTTTTGAAAAACTCTTATCTTTTTGTCGTTTTTCAAGATAAGACATTTGATTGAATTCCGACTCTTTTTTCATCTTCATATAATTTTGATAACGTTGTTCGGACAGATCTCCAGCTTCTATAGCAGTAAGAATGGCACAACCTTTTTCATGAGTATGAGAACAGTTAGAAAATTTGCAGCTTTGCGAAAGCTCTACAATTTCTGAGAAGGTTTCATCGATTCCCTCATCTACAGACAGACTACCAAGCTCTCTCATTCCTGGGGTATCTATTATCATCGCTCCACTTTCGAGGCAAACTAATTGACGGGTGGTTGTCGTATGTCGCCCTTTGCTCTGTATTTTGCTTACGGGTTGTGTTTCATATTTTTCAATTCCTATGATGCGATTAAGTAAAGTTGTTTTACCGACACCAGAAGATCCTAGCAAGCAATATGAACATTCCTTCTTTAACAAGCCAATAACTGAATCGATATTATCCGGATTTAAATTGCTAAACTCCATCGCAAGAGTGTAAGGAGCAATACTCAGAACTTTTTTCTTTATTTTATCTATCTCTTCCTTGGAGATCAGATCGCATTTACTGAGAAGAATAATAGGCTCAATTCCACTTTCATTGACCATAACCAGATAGCGCTCGAGCCTTCGTAGATTAAAATTCTCATTCAAAGATTGAATAATGAAAGCAACATCAATATTTGCAGCTATCAACTGAAAATTTACTTCCTTTCCAGCCGTCTTTCTCTGTAGCAGAGTCTTTCTTGGGAAAACACCATATATAATGGCATGGCTATCATTATCGAAGAAATCGGCATATACCCAATCACCAGTAGTCGGAAGGTCGTATGCTAACTCGGTACGGTAAAGAAAATTTCCTGATAATTCAGCAAATATCTCTTTCTCTCCCTTCGTCACAGTATAGCTGTCTTTATGTACAGAAACTACCCGTGCAACATCGTGAGCAGCAATCATTTCATCATCCACTTGACTTTTAAACCAGTCATTATACCCAAGGCTTTTCAAATCGTCCATAATTAGATTGATGTCTTTTTTTGTTATTCCTAACCCTGAAATTATACGATAAATTAGCATGATATATCTTGAAGAACTAAAGGGTTAGAATTGCGCTCCGTTTAAATTGGCATCGCTTAAGTCTGCATGGGTTAAATCAGCGCCCTCTAACTGAGCATCAGACAAGTTGGCTCCCATGAGTTTGGCTTGCCTTAAATTCGCGCCTCTGAGGTTGGTTTGGCTTAAATTAGCGAAGATAAATTTAGTGCCTTGAAGTTGGGCGTTTTCTAGGTTGGATTCCTGGAATTCGGTGCGGATAAAGTTGGCTTGGGATAGGTTGATTCCCGGTAAATGAGCGCCTTTGAGGTTCATGCCTTGGAAGTTTCGATCGCCGGCTGTGTAGCGATCGATTACTTCGCTGATATCGGTGATGGAAAGAGAGCGCTGAGAGTGTTTTGGGAGGGTAAATGTGAGGGAATTTTCTGATCGCAGAAGTTGATACAGTTCTTGATAAAGCGGATAGTTCCCCACTCCACTAATTGTAACCCAAGCTCTGGTGCGAGTTAAGGCAATAAATAGGTGATTTCTGAGGGATAAATTGCTCTCATCTTGGGCAATATGATCCAGGGCGATCGCGTAAACCATGTCTGCCTCATTTCCCTTTGCTTTCTCAATTGATGAAACCGTCACACAGCCTTCACTCCAAAAACTATTTTTTGAGCCAGAATCCTGCTTTTGTCCAGGAAGATAGACATCTATCCCCTGTCTAAAGAGTGCCTCAACCACCATTGGCTCCAGTTGGCGAGTCTGAATTCGAGTCCCCAAAAGAATAACCAAAATATCCCGACTCGGTTTTAGTCCATCTTGGCGTAAATTTTGCCTTAAATGATAACCCAGATTCGCTAATTCTTCCTGGCGCGATTCATAAGCTTGAAACTCAATCAGCGCTGATGAGTCTAACTGACTGACTGGATTGAGATCGGTATCAAACGGACGAGTGAGGGTAATCGATTTTCCAGGCAATAGTTCTCCTTCCACTTTAAATCCTAGGGCTTGCCAATCGGACTTTTGACACAACTGAGTTAAACATCCTTGGGGGCGAAAAATGCCCATCGTAATGCCATAGGCAACCCTTAACACTTGCGCCGGAGTACGATAGGATTTACAGAGGATTTCGGTTTTGGCAATATTCCCTAAATGAGAGCCATTTAAAAGATGTCCTAACTCCGCGCCAAATAAATCGAGAACAGTTGTCATCTGTTGGGGATCGAGATGTTGATATTCATCCATTGTCCAAATCAAACGCCGTTGCTCCGGATATAAGGGATTGCAAGAGCGAACAGACTGGTAAGCTAACCAATAAAAGGGTTGCTTTTGTTCAAATTTAATGCTATCTTGGACTAAGAAATCCTGCCCCTCATCTATAAAAACCGCATCAAAAACTTGGGGTATTCTTCCTCGACGTAGAAGGTCAATACACACCTCAGCTAACGCTTCATGTGGCGCAGATCGTAAGGTATCAGAAACGGTATGAGGAGAGACTCCAGACAGACGAGATAAAAAGCGATAAAAACCGGGTTGTCCTTTGGCTCCCCAACCGTGAAAAACGCGCAGGTTTCGGTTGCGCGAAGAATAGCTGACTTGCCCCTCACTAAAATGGAGTAACCAGCGATCGAGTTGCTCGGTAATCGTTTGGTAAAGACTGCGGCTAAAGAAGACGATCGCGATTTTCCAATCTCGATGTTTCAAGTGCATGTGAGCTGCTTTTTGGCAGAGAATTACCGTTTTCCCCGATCCGGCAATACCGCGAATTCGTTGCACTCCAGGCGGAATAGTTTTGGCGAGAGTTTCCTGGGCTAAATCAAGTTGGGAAAACTGCTGCCTGGCTTTGGCTAAAATTTCGGCGCGACTGGGAGAAGGATATAAGCGCCATCGGTTACTGGAATTAGGTTGAAAAATGGGAGTCCCACTCATTAAGGACAGCAAAAGTTGCCATTGCTGTTCGCTTAGGGAGGTGCCTGGAGTTAGGGGACTGATGTTTTTAACGCGATCGCAAAATTGGGCAATGGCAGTTAAGCGCAGATGGTTTTCAAACAGAATAGGAGGAGCCGAAATGAGGCGATCGAATTGCTTCTCGTGCCACTGTTCTTGGGTAATATAAGGTAGGGCAACGATCGCCCGACTCATCAGACAAGACGTTAACCCGGGTTCTCGCTCGCACAATCTCAGAATCGCCCAAACCTGCTGCTCGGCTTGTTGATAGGGCGATCCGGTTTTCTGGTAAAATCCTTGATAGTGCCAACGATGACCGGTAATTTGGGCGATTTGGTGAATCCGTAAAGACTTCACCTCAATGACAACGATTCCCAATTGGCGATCGAGAATCAGAATATCCGGCTCTTTGCGGTGTTTTCCTTGGGCAGAAAACAGAGGATAGCGCCAATAGGCAAGACAGGATCTGTCGTCAAACGCATCCTGAACTCTTTCCCATACCCGAAACTCCCCTCGCTCTCCTCCATTTCCAGTAAATTCAGTGGTAATAAACTGCCCCTTCCCCATGGCTCAGTTATATGAAATCTTTAGATATGTGCTACAGATGATTAACACGGGGAGACGAAGATTGATGTATCGCCTGATTTTTGAAGTTTCATTGTTCATTGATATTACTCCACAATTGCTCCTTTATCGCGCAAATGTTGCTTCAGGGCTGAGGACAATTTCGGATTATCCTTAAAATAGGCTTGATTGACATGGGCTTTATCAATATTTGCCTGTTTTAAGAGCGTTCCCGTCAACTGGGCTTCCTCTAAATTGACATCAGTTAAATCCGAATTGGATAAATCCGCATTCGATAAATTGGCACGGGAGAAATTGGCGCGTTGCAAATACGCCCCAGATAAATTTGCCTCTTCCAAATTGGCATCACTCAGATCGGCACGGGGTAAAACCGTGCGTAAATCTGCCCCTTGCAAATTAGCGTACTGTAAATTAGCATCGCGCAAATTGGCATTACTTAAAATTGCTTTTTCCAGGTTGGCATGGCTTAACTGAGCATGGGATAAATCCGCTAAACTCAAATCTGCACCGCTCAAATTTACCTTTGTTAAATCTGCTCCAGCTAAATTAGCATAATGAAAATTCACCTCAGCTAAATTGGCTCCAGCAAAATCAGATAAGGGATTTAAACCTACCTGTTGGGCAATGTCTAACATATCTTGGTTTTGGGTTTGCCGTAATTGGTTGGCGATCGCCCATTGCTCCTGCAAACAGCGCTGTGCTTCTTCCCAATTTTGCATCACTTGATACACTTGACGCAGATTGAGTAACGCCTGTCCTTGCAGTCCTAAATTCCCCCATTTCCGAGTGAGTAGTAACCCTTGTTGATAAGAGTTCAGTGCTTGGGGAAAATCTTGCAAACGACTATAAGCATTACCCAAATTATTCAGGGCATTCTGTTGTCCTGGACGATCGCCAATCTCTTGCGCTAAACTCAAATGCTGTTTATAGTAGGCGATCGCTTCTTCAAGATCCCCTAAAGCCTGACTTACAGCCCCCAAATTCCCTAAAGCCGCCCCTTGGTGATGGAGATTACCCTCGGTATGGTAGAGCGATAATGCCTGCTCCCACAGGGTTTTTGCCCCTTGCAAATTCCCCCCTTGATACTCCTGAATTCCCTGCTTAAATAGCACGTCAGCATCCTGAGACATATGATAATCAGAATAAACTCAATCAAATTGACAATAATCAGATCGAAGACCTGGTTTTATTACTGTAGACAACTCCGATGAAAAAACTACTGATTACGGGCGCAAGTGGCTTTTTAGGTTGGAATTTCTGCCAAATTGCTCAATTTCATTGGCAGGTTTATGGCACGTATCACACCCATGCCCTCAGCTTACCCCAGATTCACCTCACTGCCCTGAATCTCCTGGACTTTTCTGCCCTAGAGTGCCTGTTTACAGACATTCAACCTGATGCCATTATTCATACTGCTGCTCAATCAAGTCCCAATTATTGCCAAACCCATCCCCAGGAAACCGATGCAATTAATATTCAGGCTGCTGTAGAAATTGCCCGATTCAGCGCCCAACGCCATATTCCCTGCGTATTTACCTCCACCGATCTTGTCTTTGATGGCACTGCTGCCCCCTACGGAGAAGCCGATCTCCCTTCCCCCATCAACCATTATGGACAGCAAAAAGTGAACGCAGAACAGGCAATGCGCCAGGAATATCCCCAGGTTACCATTTGCCGGATGCCCCTGATGTTTGGCGCAGCGCCTGCTCATGGTAGCAGTTTTATCCAACCCTTTATTAGAGTATTGAGATCCCATCAACCTCTCGCCCTCTTCACCGACGAATGGCGCACCCCTGTCAGCGCCACCACTGCCGCTCAAGGACTCCTTCTCGCCCTCAACCATCCAGGGGAACTATTTCACCTGGGAGGAAAAGAGCGCATTTCCCGCTATCAATTTGGGCAACTGATGGCAGAATCTCTACACTTACCCACGAAATTCATCCAACCCACCCGCCAACAGGATGTGCCCATGGCAGCTCGCCGCCCCCAAGATGTTTCCCTAGACAGCTCTAAAGCCTTTTCCCTGGGCTACAATCCCCCTTCCTTGCAGACACAATTACAGGCGCTCCAGGGGCAAGTTTAGAGGTTGAGAAACTCCTCTAATACTAGAGAGGCGATGTTTCTATTTCGGGTTTAGTATTGAGACTTTCAAAGCTGAACCATAAGCTTACTTTCTCATGAGACTGCTTGCAGAAGTCAGGAAATAGGAACCCGATTTCTGCCACATTGCCCTCTTCTCCCACAGTTTCCATAGAAATCTAGTTTATTGCCATCTTCCCCGATCCAAACCCAGCAATGGCGCTAAACTATCAACAGGGTTAATCATGAGGAAAAAATCATGGCAAAGTCAATTATTCAGCTTGTCGATGAGCTGCCCGAAGATAACATTACTGTCAAAGTTTTAAAAGCTCTCGATTTTGTTGCGCCGGGAGAATGGAATAATGTGATCGGATTTGATCTTACCATCACCCATTTTACCGGAGAAACTGACCCAAAAATCATTCAACGTATTCGCGATCGCGCCGCTGCTCTCTATCTCGATCCCGCCCAAGGCTATCAAGGGGCAGTCCAACTCTATCAGACCATTGATAAAGCCGATGTCGCCATGGGCACAGCCGCCTTAGCCAATAAGGTGAGTGAAAAGTTAAGTTTTCTCTCTTTTCTGGGCAACCTTACCCCCAAAGCCGAGACAACCCAAACCATTGATTTATTACTCAAGATTGTCGTCGAAGTGATTGCTTTTTGCAAACTCAATGGCATTCCCCAACCTAATCCCCAACTCTTTGCTAATTCTCTGGCTAAAAACTATCACAATGCTGGCTTAATCCGCATGGTTGCCTTGGTGTGTGAGGATCTCCGTGGCGAAGGAGAAATCGAGTTTTCCATCGGAGATATGGTTGAAGTTTGGGATAAAAAAGAAGAAGATTGGTATGAAGCAACCATCCGCAAAGTTAAAGTCAAAAAAGATAAACCTCGGTACTATGTTCATTATGTTGGCTCTGGGTCATCCGAGGATGAATGGATCAAAGAAAAGAATGTTCGCGCTGGTAATTTTGAAGAGGCTGATGATAATGGGTATGCCGTCGGTCAAAAGGTCAAAGTCTGGGATGACGATGAAGAAGAATGGTATACCGCCAGAATTCAAAAAATCGACGGCGCTCAATATCGAGTACATTATCTCGATGAAGATGACTTGAATGATGAATGGGTGGACTTAGACGAAATCTGTTAAGCAAAGGGTAAAACGCAGTTTTCTCTATTTCCTATTACCAGCGAAGCGCTATATTATGTCTACTCCTTTAGCCACACAAACGATCACCCTCAGAGAACTGATCGATCGCTTTGGCTTAACCTTAACCAAAGACGAGGAATTCTTTTCAGAATGGCAAGAAAATTTACCTGAAATTTCTCCGAGCGATCGCCAACTCCTCGATAAAGTCAAAGCCGGTTATATCAACCGACTCAACTCCCCTCCCTTACTCGAAAACGTAGTCAGGATGGCGATTTTAGACCCCATTCTATTTATCGGTGACTTCTATATCGCTCCCTTCTATGTCAAAAGTGAAGAACCGATAGAGATTAGTGCAGAAGACGAGGGGGTAATCATCAAAGGTCGAATTGATACCTTGATTTTGAAAGAACAATTTTGGATTGTGGCGATCGAATCCAAAAAAGCCTCCTTTTCCATCGAAGAAGCACTCCCCCAGATCCTCGTCTATATGCTCGCCAGCCCTCACCCCGAACGTCCCTGTTTTGGCATGATTGCTACAGGAGGCAGCTTTATTTTTGTCAAGCTAGTCCGGAGAGAAGTCAACCGCTATGCCTTATCAGATCTGTTCAGTATTCGCAATCGTGGAAATCAACTCTATGAAGTGCTACGAATCTTAAAACGCCTAAGTCAGTTATAGTGCTGGGTAAGGGTGAATCGAAGCCCATCCCTCTTGCCGGTTGCCTACTCAACCCAACCTGACAATTCTGGTCAATCTTCTGTATTCTGAAAGGAAGCAACGTTATTATAATTTTTGTAAACAAACTCTAATCCCAATCCTTCCATGAGTAACAGCCCTCTCCATGCCTTCTTTGTCGGTCGTGCCCTATCCGAGGCGATCGCCGAAGAAGTAGAATACACCTTAACTCATGCCCTCAGCAACTTCGGTAAAGCTGACGCAGAACAACAAGAACGGCTCAAAAACTTCCCGCAAATGGTCTTAGATCGAGCCACAGCCGCAGAATCAGCCGCCCGGACGGGAAACCCCTCTCCCGCTTCCCCAGTTGCCAATCCTCCAGCGCGCGATCTCCAAGAAACGCTTGATGATTTGCGGGCTGAAATTGCCCAACTACGCTCTGAACTGCAAAAATATCGCTCCCGTTCCACCTAAACCTCAATCCCAGACTTTCCTTAACCCAATCCATTCATGACCCACTGATGACCTCTGTATCTGCGCTCTCCGACGTATCCAACGATCCATCAGCTCTTTCCCCCTCCAGTAGCCTGGAACAAGGCTATAGCAGTAAATCCTATCGCTGGAATCGTCCCAAATATTCCCGAAACCGCCGTTTTGTCGATATCTGGAGTTTCTTCTGGCTCTTCCTAGGATCTGCGTGGCTCAATGGTAAAGCCTGGAGTTACCGAGGCGGTATGACCGAGGAAAAAATCCAAAAAAGACGGCGACAGCAAGCAATTTGGATTCGAGATACCTTCCTAGATCTAGGGCCTACCTTTATTAAACTCGGCCAACTCTTCTCCACCCGTGCGGACCTATTTCCCATCGAATATGTAGAAGAACTCTCCAAACTCCAAGACCGCGTACCTGCTTTTAGCTATGAAAAAGCGGAAAGCATTATCAAGGAAGACCTAGGAAAGTCCGTTCAAGACCTCTATAGCAATTTTGACCCCATCCCCATGGCGGCGGCTAGTTTAGGCCAGGTTCACCGGGCCCAACTCCATAGCGGTGAAGAAGTCGTGGTGAAAGTCCAACGACCCGGTCTCAGGCAATTATTTACCATTGATTTAGAGATTCTCAAAGGTATTGCCCACTATTTCCAAAATCATCCTGACTGGGGAAAGGGACGGGACTGGCTCGGCATCTATGAGGAATGTTGCCGCATTTTATGGGAAGAAATTGATTATCTCAATGAAGGGCGCAATGCAGATACCTTTCGGCGCAACTTCCGCCAAGAAAATTGGGTGAAAGTGCCCAGAGTCTATTGGCGCTATACCTCTCCCCGTGTCTTAACTCTTGAATATGCTCCAGGGATCAAAATCAGTCAGTACGATGCCCTAGAAGCAGCCGGATTAGACCGTAAAAATTTGGCTCATTTGGGGGCTAAAGCCTATTTAATGCAAATTCTCTACAGCGGGTTTTTCCATGCTGACCCTCATCCAGGGAATATTGCCGTCAGTGCTGAAGGGGCGCTAATTTTTTATGATTTTGGCATGATGGGCCAAATTCAAGCAGTAACCCGTGAAAAACTTTTAGATACCTTTTTTGGGATTGCCCAGAAAGATGGCAATCGAGTGATGAATTCGTTGATTGCGTTGGGCGCACTGGCTCCCACAGGAGATATGGGGCCGGTGAGGCGATCGATTCAATACATGTTGGATCATTTTATGGATCAACCTTTTGAAACTCAGTCTGTGAGTGAAATTAGTGACGATCTTTATGAGATTGCCTACGATCAACCGTTCCGGTTTCCGGCAACGTTTACGTTTGTGATGCGTGCTTTTTCTACCTTAGAAGGGGTAGGGAAAGGTCTTGACCCAGACTTTAGTTTTATGGAAGTAGCGAAACCCTTTGCAACAGAGCTTATGAATAGTGGAAATGGATCGGCAGGAAATAATTTGTTGGGGGAACTCAGTCGCCAAGCCACTCAGATGAGTAATACGGCTTTGGGGTTGCCCCGTCGTTTAGAGGATGCTTTGGATAAGTTGGAGCAGGGGGATATCCGGGTGCGGGTCAGAGCGACAGAGAGCGATCGCATCCTTAGACGGATCAGTAGTATGAGTTTGGTGAACACCTATGGTATCCTAATTAGCGGCTTGACTATTGCTGCGGCAATTTTGGTTAGTGCTGATAAACTAGGGTTGGCCGTAGTCGTCGCTGTATTGGCGATCGCTTTAGTGGTTATGTTATTCCGTCTGATGCGGCGAATTAATCGTTTTGATCGAATGCCTTAGTCCTAAAGTTACCGACCAGAGGTTACAATTAGACCGCCAGAGGTTACAATTAGAGGGGAGAAATCTCTTCATAGCCATCCCTTAGTTACTGTTTTGGTCAGAAAACTTATGAAACGCATCTTCACGGGTCTAACTGATACGGGGCTAGTCCGTTCTGTAAACCAAGATGCCTTCTATTATGACCCGGAAGGTCGATTTTTTATTGTTGCTGATGGTATGGGTGGCCATGCTGGTGGAGAAGAAGCCAGTAAGTTAGCCACCAAAACCATTGAAGAGTATTTATTAGTCCATTGGGACTCGGAGAAGTCTTCCGGTGAGTTATTGAAGGCAGCTCTATTGAAAGCCAATGATGCAATTGTTGAAGACCAGCGCCAATATCCTGAACGCTCCGATATGGGAACCACAGCAGTAGTGGTCTTATTCCGTCAATCTCAAGATCAGAACGTGGAAGAATCTTGGGTGGCTCACATTGGTGACTCTCGTCTCTATCGACTGCGCGGCCATAATCTGGATCAGATGACTGTCGATCATACTTGGGTTGCTAAGGCGATGGCTTCTGGAGTCCTCGATCAAGAACAGGGACGTACCCATCCCTGGAGGCATGTGTTATCCCAATGTTTGGGACGCGAAGATACCCAAGATGAGGATATTGATGTAGATTTGATCGAGTTACAAGGACGCGATCGCCTCTTGCTCTGTAGCGACGGTTTAACCGAAGAACTCCCCGACGGAACCATCGCTTCTACCCTCAAATCGATTCGAGCCTGTAAGTCTGCTGGAGAGAAATTAATCCAATTGGCTAAGGAAAAAGGGGGACGAGACAATATCACGGTGATTATTGTTGCCATGGACAGTGACTAGGCAGTGAATGGAAAGTAGGCAACAGGCAATAGGTAATAGGCAATAGGCAGTAGGCAGTAGGCAATTTCCCCCTATCTCCCCACTTCCATCCCAACATCTCTAGACAAAAAACTAGAGATTTGTTCGTCATGAGCATTTTTAGCTTTGTAAACTTGCTAAAACATCCCCAAGAAAAGCCAATGTGGTCAATCTGTCAAACATTTGTTATATTTTGTAATATTACTAGACGTGCTTAAGTATGAGGAAATGGGACGGATAGGAAATAGCTCAAACATCTTTAGAGACCAGTGTCTCCATGCTATTACCCATGACCCACGACCCATAACCAACCTACGTCGCACTATTCTCAGTCCTACTGAACCCAAATGGAGGAGTCTTCGATGAACGAACCCATGCAACTCACCCTAGAACAAGAATTTAATCTTCGATCTTTCCAAACCCAAGTCGAAAAAATGAGTCGCGAGCAAGCGCAAGAATTCCTCGTCAAGCTGTATGAACAAATGATGTTACGAGAAACTATGTATCAGCAATTTATCAAACACGAGTGGGGTTTAGATTAAATTAAGGACACCTTATCGTATCTATTGAGAACTAGAAGCTCAAGATTTGTTTGCTTGTGGGTCTAACTTCCACTTGAGAGTGTTAGGGTAAGGGAAGATTCACACCTCGGTATTACACTTACCCCTTATGTTCAAGCGTGCTTTAATCTCCACCGATTTATCCGATGGATTATACCGTCTAGTCAATTCAGTTCCCGCTCTAGCTCAAAGTGGTTTAGAGCAAATTGTATTTAACCATTGTGTAGCCTTAGAAGGAATAATTCCCAAAGCAGATAATGAAAAGATTGAATGGGCAAAATCTCGCTTATCTGTCCTGCGCCCGAATATCCCCGATAGCTTAGAAGTCAAGGGTGAAGTCGTTCCTTCAGTGAAACCCCATGAAACCATTCTAGATGTAGCCAAAAAACATCATTCCGATGTGATTATCATGGGAGCGAATATCCATACCTTCATGGATGAACAAGTTTTTGGCAGTACCAGTCGGAGTTTAGCCGAACATACGGAGATTCCGATCATGGTTTTACGACCCCAACTGATTTCCACCTATACGTCTGAAGAATTAAACCTGCGGTGTCGTTATCTATTTCGATATTTAATGCTCACCTATGATGGCAGTCCCAGCGCCCAATACTTGTTAAAACGAGTTAAAGATTATGCCCAAAACCGGCCGGCTAACTCCCTAGAAAAAGTACTGCTTGTTTGGGTTGTTGAAGAAGGCAGTCGCCGAGAATATAAAGATGTCAATTATGAATTAGAAAAAGCGAACACTGAACTCCAGAAAGTGAAGGAAGACTTATCAAATCTCGATTTAGAGGTCGAAATTGAAGTGCGTCAAGGGGAAATCATTCCCCAGATTTTTGAGTCTGCCTTGATGCATGATATTAGTGCGATCGCGGTTTCATCGAGTCGCAAAAACAAGATTCTAGAATGGTCTTCACCGAGTATCAGTAACAAAATCTTGCGGCGCAGTTGGCATCCAATTCTTTACTTCTCTCCTAGTCACTAGACTTCAAAACCACAATTTAGCCCTCCTAACTTAACGAGTTCCTTGCTATATTACTAAAAAGAAGAATCCGGGACTCCAGCTTCCAATTTCATCAGAATTTGGGGTTGGAGTTTTTCAAATTCTTTTTGCAGAAGTTCTTTACTACGAGTGGGTTGACCTCCCGCAATAGAATCACTGCCTGTAGCCCAATCTTGTAGCCTTTTCCGTTGCGAAAGGTTAACATTAATGCTGATGACATCTGCACAACGGCCAGGTTCCTCTAAGGGAAAAAACAATAAGCAGTAACGTCCCGTATGTGCTAATAGATTAGCTAAACGCTTACCCTTCTTGCTTTTGAGATCCATATAATACCTCAACCATATTGGCCCCTGTTTAGGATCGTACAAAACAGTAAGCCACAAAATCATCGGATGGGGAGAAACAGAATACAAAAAGTTCTTATAGGTTTTATTATACAATCGGCTAATTTGTCGTTGTTCAATTTCCTGTTTCTTAAGCATTGCCCACAATGTCACCACAGATTCCTTGGTCTGGGTTTGCAAGACTTGCGGAAAGACAATTTGAGCTAGGGGCTTGCCTTTGGGCCAAGTTTGTTCCCAACAGACCATATCAATGGCAGGTGTTGCCTCAATCACTTGTAGTTTTCCAGGGGCTTTTGTTGGGCTTGATCCTGGAGAAACTTCGGTTGGAGGGGTTGTTTTTACAGAGGGGGGAGCATTAATGGAAGCCGAGGAAGATTTTTTTTGAGCGGGTTCAGAAGCAGGCGAGGCTTTCCTGCCGTTTTCCGCAGGATTTGGGGAGGCATGGAGATTTTTCTCTAACTGCTCTAGGGTTTTAACAATATCTCCTGCACTTTGGGGCCGTTCTTTAGGCTTTTTGGCTAAACATCGGAAGATTAAGTGTTTTATCTCTGAAGGGAGTTTGAGGTAAGGAGCAACAGATTCAAAGGAGCGAGGGGTTTGAAAGTGATGTGTTTTATACCAAGCCCCAAAGGTATGAGTTTCCGCTGTCAAGGGCATATGACTGGTGAGCATTTGGAACATCATCACCCCTAAACTGTAGAGGTCGGAACTGCTGGTGAGTTCTTTGCCTTCCATTTGTTCGGGGGAAGAATAGGCTAAAGTCCCCATAAAACAGTTGGTTTGTCCGGCTGTCTCTTCTTGGAGGAGTTTAGCAATACCAAAATCGAGAACTTTCACCAGTTCTCCAAAACTGGAATCTTGGGTAACGAGGATATTACTGGGTTTGATGTCTCGATGGACGATGGGAACGGTTTTACCATCTTTTTGAATGCCTTCATGGGCACATTGTAAGCCAAGAGCAATTTGTCGAGTTAGGCTTAAGAAACGCTCTAGATTAATGTTGTCTTCGCGGATCACATCGCTGAGGCTGTCTCCTTGAAGATATTCCATGACGTAAAAGGGGATTTCGTCGGTTACTCCATAGTCCATAACGCGGACAATGTGGAGGCTATGTTGTCCGAGGAGGGCGCAAGTGGTGGCTTCTCGCTCGAAGCGATCGCGCATTTTTTTATTCAGTAGGGCTTGAGAGAGAAATTTAACCGCGACCAATACTCCGCCGACTCTCGCATCTTTGGCCAGGTAGACTTTCCCCATTGCTCCCTTACCAAGTAGTTCGACAAGCTCATAGCGATTAAATAGAATGCGGCCAATATTGGGGTCACTCATTAGATGTTACACCAGAATACTGGAATCAACTGGAATTCTTCCTATCGTTAATGACGGTATGGGGTAAGGAGAGCAAATGCACCTAATCCAAATTCTGCTAGTCCTCTTGCGTTGTACCGTCCGATCCAAACTATGAACGACTAGATCAGATAGAGGCTATCCATTCTAGAGGATGGTTTGGATATTTAATTGTAAGGGTTTCCATGATCAGTACAGTTGATCATTATCCTTTCATTGTAGCTTGAAGAGAGCAGGGGTTTACGCACTTTAGCTTTCTGTTTGCCTCTCTAGGCGAGCTTCCATAGCACTGGTTAAGTAATGTCCTGCCATAATTGCGCTAGAGAGATGATAGGTCTCGTAGTCAATGCGATAGAGGGTTTCAAAACTACTGCGACGTTCCTTATCTCCAAGAACCCAATAGCGCTGAATGATAGAGTCTGGAGCCACCCAACCTTCTCCTTCGGCTTTTTTTCCGAGGAGACTGTGTTGGAGAACGAAGGTATATCGGCGTTCTCCACTGTCGAGACGGCCTTTATATTGAAAGGATATGGGGTCGCGATCGCCGTGGCTAAAGGTCAGTTTCATGACCATGGTAAACCAGTTATCGGCTGTCCACCGTACTAAGCTTGCTCCTCGGATGGCGATCGGTAGACCATCTTTCTCTAGCCAGTTTCCTTCCAGAGTCCAGCGTCCAGGTTCCATTAAGAATGTATGAGCCACTTCGATCGCCTCTAAATTCTTGTCTCAGATTGTTTCGAGTCTTAAGCAACCGTGCTTAATGATCTAGTTAGCGATCATAACATTGTTGTCCGATGGGTTCCAACTGGGTGTAGGTGTCCCAAAATCTGACTAGAGTTGGCCCCCGTGACTTGGGGAAGATTACCCGGAATACCGAGATGATGCCAATAGCCTAAGACGGCAAAGGCGATCGCTTCTTTAAATTCGGCATTTAAGCCCATCTCTTCCGTCGTCAGAACTTGAATGGGGCTTAGGTGGTGCTGAATACGCTCTTTGAGGTACAGATTACGACTGCCGCCCCCACACAGTAGCACGCGATCGGGCATCTGAGGTAGAAATTGGTGATAGTTTTGCTTAACGGAAACGGCGGTAAATTCCGTGAGGGTGGCCAGGATATCGGCATCAGAGAGAGCGTAAGCTTGTATTTCTTGCCAACAGCGCTGCCAGAATTCCCACCCAAAATATTCCCTTCCCGTAGATTTGGGAGGAGGTTGCTGAAAATAGGGGTCTTGCATCCATTGGTCTACTAAGGGTTGGCAGGGGGTTCCACTGGCTGCCCAAGCACCGTTGAGATCGCAGTGTTGAGTGCCATGAGTTAACTGCTCGACGGCTAGATCCAGCAGGCTATTTCCTGGGCCGGTATCCCATCCCCGGACTCGATCGAGATGCTGATGACTGTTGACCGGAAGATACGTTAGATTGCCAATGCCACCTAGATTTTGGATACATTGGCTTTGGGTGGGATGGCTGAGAAGGCAGGCATCTATGGGGGGAACAAGGGGAGCACCCTGTCCACCTGCGGCGATATCCGCTTGGCGAAAATTACTGATGGTGGGGATACGGGTATTGTAGGCGATCGCCTCTCCACGTCCGAGTTGCAGGCTATAACCGAGTTGTCCATTGGGGGGACGGTGAAAGACGGTTTGCCCATGGGAGGCAATCCGTTGAGCTGGAGGATGACCCTGTTGTACCTTGAGAGCTGCTTGGCTAAAGGCTTGTGCTATTTTGTCATCCACAGCAGCAAGTTGGGGAAGGGAGAGAGATGCGCCAGCGGCGATCGCTAAAATTTCCCTCTGCAACTCCTCCGGATAAGCATAGGTTTCCCCAGCGATTAAATCCACCTTTAACTCATATCCCTCTCCAGAAATCTCCACCAGCGCCGCATCAATTCCATCTGCTGATGTTCCACTAATCAAGCCAATAATATACATCCTTTGACAACCTTTTTTCTGCTAGATCGGTAACCGATTAATCGCCTTATTGTCCCCAATTAACACCATTGAATCCCCTTTTTCCATTCGTTGATTAGGTTTGGGGTTCACCTCCAACTTATTTCCTTGATGGTTAATGGCAATCATTGTTAACCCATACTCATTCCTTAAATCTAACTCTAACAGGGTTTTACCCGCAAATTCTTCAGGAACCAACAATTCCACCATACTATTGTCTGGATCGAGTTCTACCCGCTCTAAAATATTGGGTTTAGTCAGGGAAATTGCTAAATTACAACCCATCTCATCTTCTGGAAACACCACCCAATCTGCTCCCACCTTATTCAGCAGTTTCTCATGAATTTTAGAAGAGGCCTTAGCGACCACGAATTTCACCCCAGCCTCTTTCAAGTTTAAGGTAGCAATTACACTTTCTTCCACATAATTGCCGATACTCACAATCACTGTATCAAACTCAAACACACCCGCTTGTTTGAGAGCCATGGGATCGGTGGCATCCAAGGCCAAAACATGGGTGGCAATCTGACTATTAATCACTTGATTCACTTGCTGTTCGCTCGAATCAATCCCCATAACTTCATAGCCCATATTATACAGGGTTGCAGAAACTGCTCGCCCAAACCGTCCTAACCCAATTACCGCAAACTGTTGATTATTTTGACGCAGGCGACGAAACCACCCGAACGACTCTTTTTTCACCAAACCATCTCCCGTGAGTTAAGATAGACTCCAATTAATTTTAAGCCCGATTGCTCCCCACACCACACCTCGTATAGGTAGAGAACGTGGAACAGGGAAAAGAGTGAAGGCCATTAATACACAAGACACTGACCCTGTACCCTATAACAGCGCAAAGCTCTGTATCTCTCTTTGTCACTCTCGGAGATCGAGATCGCTTACCTTTACCTTGTCTACGACTCTAGGATTCTGAAAAGCTTTAGCCTATCGGAGAATGAAAGAGGAGGGATATTACTTCTAGAAGCTAGTCATCCAATTAATAAATCTTCTTCAGAATAACGAATAACCTTGGGCTTGGTATTTTGATAAAATGAAGCCATGAGTAATAAAATACCCACTCTACCGATATACATAATCAAGATAATCACTAGCTTAGAAAATTGAGACAAACTATCCGTAATCCCCGTGGATAAGCCGACAGTGCTAAAGGCGGAAACGACCTCAAAAAAGATAGCTAAAAATTCAATTTCTCCAGAACCAATACTGACTAAAACTGTGCCGCAAATGATCACAAACAGAGACGCAATAATTACTCCTACGGCCTTAATGAGTAAAAGATTGGGAATTTGGCGTTTATAACATAGAACTTCCTCTCGCTCTTGCAACGCGGCTCTGGTCGCACTGAGCAAAATTCTAAAGGTTGTGGTTTTAATTCCTCCCCCAGTACTGCCTGGACTAGCGCCAATGAACATTAAGGGAATGGTAATAAATAAGGAGGTGGTGGTCATTTGACCAATATCAATGCTATTAAATCCCGCCGTTCTCGTTGTCACGGATTGGAACCAAGCCGCTAAACATTTTTGCCATAAATTTAAAGATTCTAAGGTTGCTGGATTAGAAAATTCTGTCTGCAAAAATGCCAAGAAACCGATAACAAAAAGGGCGACATTGGTGCTGGTAACAATTTTAAAATGGAGAGAAAAAGTAAATCCTTGATTGCGCTTAATCACACGCCGATAGAACCAAGTGTAGAGTTCCATGATGACTTGATAGCCAATACCCCCAATAATAATTAAGGCGGTAACGATCGCCACTAACGGGGTGGAAGTAGCGTAGGACGAGAGGCTATCACTAAACAAGCTAAATCCGGCATTGTTGAAGGCGCTAATGCTGTGGAAAATCGCTAACCATAATCCTTGAGCATTGCCATAATCAGCTTGAAAGACCCGGATTAATAAGAAAATTCCGGTAATCTCAAAAATTAAGGTCATGCCAATAATCGATCGCACCAACTGACCCACTCCTTCCATACCTTGGGTATCCAGGGATTGTTGAATAGCGAGTTTATCTCTCAATCCTAATTGCCGTCCCAATAGGAGCAGTAAAAAGGTGGTGGCAGTCATGTAGCCTAAACCACCGACTTGAAAGAGTAAGCATAGGAACAACTGCCCCCAAAAGGAATAGAATTGACCGACATCGACGATGGATAATCCCGTGACGCAGACGGAGGAGGTGGCGGTAAATAGGGCCTTCATCCCATAATCCAGGGGCCCGTTAATAGTGGCAAATCCTTCTGGGGTAATGGCAAACGGTAACATTAACAACACTGTACCGATCGCAATGACGGCTAAGAAACCCAGACAAATGGTACGCGCAACACTCATGGGTTGTAGCGCTTTGTGCTAGGGAATAGGGAATATTTCCCTGCTTTTTTAAGGGGGGTTCGGGGGATCGAAATGTACTTCATCAAGCAAGGAAAGGGGAGTTAAGGAAGTTGTCTCTGGCACGTTCAATCTCCTCTACTTTACCGCGATTCATGACCATGATGCGATCGCTCATAAACTTGACGACCCTTTTCACCGAACCTTTGTTAACGGTTGTTGCGACCCGATCGCCCCCTAACCCTGCACCAGATCCACTTTATCGGTCTGCACCAGGTCTTCCATTGGAAGATTGCCCAGACTAAGCCAGCAGAGAGAAAGCTGACGAGAACAGCGATAATAAAGGGATGGAGACGATCGCCATGATTTTGTTGCCATGGCGAAGTCCAAGGGTACTGAAAGATAAGCGCTGAGGTGGATGCAATGATCGCACCCACAGCGATCGCGCTACCAAAGGTTTGGATTTGATGCTCTAGGTTGCGATCACTCTCCGCTTGGTCGATTTCTACGATTCCTCGGATGGAGGCGATCGCGGTATTTACTAAATCTGTACCATGGTTAAAATAGCCTAAATCGACTTCAATTTGGCGCTGGAATCTTTGCCCCGTCTTTTCACTGAAATGTTGTATAAAATATAGTTCTTCCTTATCAATTTCTAGCGTATCACAAATCTGGGCGATTTTGTCATTGTAATTGTAAAGATTAGTTTCAATTGTCTGCTGAAAATCTTCCAAGTTTCGCAGGAATCGAGTGTAGGGGAGCGACTCCTGGGCGAAGTATTTCAAGCTGGTTTTGAATGACTCTAAATAATCATCATTATTCGGGTAATTGTGGCGATCGAGTTATGTTTGCAATTTGTCGAGTTTTGTTTCTAGCTTGTGGTAATCTCGATCTAGATTGCGATAAACGCTGCGACTTTTTTCATACGCTTTAACCACTTTTGCCCGATAAAACAGCAGATCGGTAAAATAACTCAAGCAGGCATTAATTTGCTCCTGGGCTTCTTCGTCTCGAAATAACCAAATCAGGACATGGGGCGTGGTGGAGTCTTCAGACGCTGGGTTATATTCAAAAATGGGGCTACCAAAGAGCGTTCCTTGGCGATAGGATTGGGGCGAGTGTGGGAATAAGGCTTGATAGCACTGATGGGCAATATTCCTGAGTTTCTTAAGATCGCGCTGTTGATTGACCCGATTTAGATAAGCGGTGACTAATAGGGTTTGTCCTAAAAAATTCTGCTCTGGTGCCACCCAGTTGAAGTTGAGCGATCGCAGTTCGTTAACCTTGACGCGATCGAGGGCATCTTTTTCATCATCATAGCCAAGATTGGCAAACAGAGCATAGCTATCTTTAAGTTTCAGGGGTTGAAGAGAGCCACTAATCTCTGGTGAATCTTGAAGCTTGAAGGGAATAGAGGAAGATTTAGCCAGTAAAATTCTGCTATTTTGGCGCTCCGTAATCTCTAGGGTTTGGCCAAAGGGAGATAACAGGAGATTAGCCGCCTGCCAAAAGGTTTCATCGGTCGATTGATCCGCGAGTTGATAAGCCCATAAATAGAGATTAGGGGCTAAGAGAACAGTATCAGGATTGGATTCGGGCGGATGGTTCATAGCGCTTTGCGCTGGGAATAGGGAATGGGGAATAGGGAATAGGGAATTAGGGTTCCTGTTCGGGATTATTCATTGTTAATTGTTCATTATTACGGCTTCTTTCTTGCAGAACTTCAGAGGTTTTGGGAAAGCGGTTAGCGATGCTGTTGTCTTCAGCGTCTGGGGGTGGTTCGTTATTTTCTGAGGATAATTTGCGCGGTGGGGTTTCCCAGATTTTTTCGCTCAGTTGCGGATAATCTGAACACCATGCCATTAACTGTTCCATCAATACATCATTGGGTTGAGACCTTAGTTGTGGCATCATTTGCTCTAGTTTGTCTAAACCGGCAATGGCTCCGGATGTGGTAAAGATATTGTCCGAGTTGGTTTCCCAGACGTGGAAGAATTTGGTGATCATTTCTTCTGGAGTAATCATGGTTAGAGCACTTCGCGCTGGTAATGGGTAATAGGTAGAGAATAGGCGATCTCCATTTCCCCCTATCCCCCTATCTCCCCATCCCCGTATCCCCATTACTGGCCAACCGCGTAAAAGGCGGCCCAGTGATAGGGAGATTGATAGAGGCGATAATCGGGTTTGAAGCCTAGGGAAACTCGTTGTTGTATGGAGGGTTTATGGGCTTGGGAAATTAAGGGACAAGTGCTAATCCAGTTTACCAAATCGTCGCTGGTGCCCGAGCGCATCCAGTCTTGGGTGTGTTTGAGGGCGAGGGCGACGGGGGGTTGGGGTTCGACGAAGAGGGTTTCGTAGAAGCGAATCATAAAAATGGCGGTGGAGAGGTCATTGACTGCCCAGAGTGTGCCCAGGACGTTCCGCGCACCGGCAAAGAAAAATCCGGCGAGGATGCTGATATATTCGTCGCTGGTGGCGGTGTCGGTGATGCCGGTTTCGCAGGCGGACAGGGTAACCAGCCGACATTGGGGTAAGCGGAGATTAAAGATTTCGGGGACGGTGAGGCATTCGGCGGCGTTGAAGTTGCCCCGTCGGGAAGGAATGACGGTGACATCGGCTTCGGGGGTGGGGGTTTCGGGGAGTTGGGCGTTGGCGAGGATGAGTCCGGAACTGCGGGGGTTGCTGAAGTTGAAGTAGCCGTGACAGGAGAAATGGGCAAACTGGAGGGTTTTGAATTGGGGGGTGGCTTCGGTGAAGGCGGTTTTATGGGCGGCTTCGCCAGGGAGGACGGTGGCAGGGTTGAAGGCAGTTTGAATAGCTTCGACTTCGATATTGGCGAACGTGAGGTCGCGGGTGGGGTTTTGGATGGCAAAGAGGGATTTATTGCTCGGTTGTGGGGTAGGTTCGGAGAGGGAGAGTTGCAGGATCTGGCTGCTGGGGATGTAGCGGATGCCTTGGGAAAACCGATCGCCCAGATACTCCCCATCTCCGCCAACGACGGGCAAAGCGTGAAGGGGGAAGAGATGGAGGTAGCGGTAGGGGACGAGGATCAGTTCCTGGCAGTGGGGCGGGATGTGGGAGAGGAGGTCATTGAGTTGCAGGAGGTTGGCTAACCGGTGGAGGTAGGTGGGTAGGGTTTGTCGCCAGTGGTTATCGCGGTGGAGATAATGGTTTAAATATTCGTCTTTTAATTGTTCTAAGGCATCGACGGCGCTACTGTCGGTGGAGAAGAGAGCCGGTTGTTCGGCTTCGGGGGTGACGATGAAGGCGGTTTGGGCAGGGACTAGGGCCTGAATTTCTCGGTAGCGGATGGGTTGGACAGCTTGCCCAAAGCGGAATTTGGGGTCGTGGAGGGCAATTTCGGTGGAGATGAAGTCGTCGAGCTGTTGCCGTAGCTCGTTGAGGGAGGGGGACGGGGGAGCGCTAGAGGAGACGGAGACCTGGAGGCTGCGGGTGTCGTCGGCGCTGGAAACAGGGGAACTGCTGCCGTTGGCCTGCTGCTGGCGCTGCCACCACTCTTGATAGAGCTGGGTGTAGCGCTCCCAGACTTCGCCGGGGATGGCTTCGGGCTGGAGGCGGATAGCGGCGATCAGGTCTACGAGGTTTCTGGCTTTGCTGCGCTCGGCGTATTCTAGGGCGGCGCTGGGATTATCCTGTTCTAGGCAGACTTCGATGATGTTGCGGTAGAGTTTCTGCCATTCTTCCGCCAGTATCTGTTTGTCGGCCTCGCCGCCGATGATGATGGTGCTGCGGATGCTCTCTACGGTGTCAATGGCAGCCGCGAAGGTGTTATAGGCCAGTTGTGCTTGGGAAGTTTTGCGATAGGTCAGGCCGAGGTTAAACTGAGTTCCGGCATGGCCTTGGGGGAAGGCGCTGCGCGTGCGAACCTCTAAACTCTGTTGATAACAGTGGATCGCCCGCTCCAGATTCTCCGCCCGCTCTCCCCGCAGGCGATCACTGTAAGCATTTGCCAAGTTATTTTGGGTCATGGCCCATTTTTCAGCATCGGCGCTGCGGGTTCTCACTTGCAGTGCCGCTTCATAGCAGGCGATCGCCCGCTCCAGGTTCTCGGCCCGCTCTCCCCACAGGCGATAGTTGTAAGCAGTTCCCAAGTTATTTTGCGTCATCGCCCAATCTTCAGCATAGGCGCTGCGGGTTCTCACTTGCAGTGCCGCTTCATAGCAGGCGATCGCCCGCTCCAGGTTCTCCGCTCGCTCTCCCCGCAGGCGATTTCTGTAGGCTTCTCCCAAGTTATTTTGCGTCAGTGCCCATTTTTCAGCATAGGCGCTGCGGGTTCTGACTTCTAAAGCCGCTTGATAACACTTGATCGCCCTCTCCAGGTTCTCCGCCTTCTCTCCCCGCAGGCGATCAGAGTAAGCAGTTCCCAAATTATTTTGTGTCGTGGCCCATTTTTCGGCATAGGCGCTGCGGGTATACACTTGCAGTGCCGCTTCATAGCAGGCGATCGCCTTCTCCAGGTTCTCGGCCCGCTCTCCCCGCAGGCGATTTCTGTAAGCAACTGCCAAGTTATTTTGCGTCATCGCCCAATCTTCAGCATAGGCGCTGCGGGTTCTCACTTGCAGAGCTGCTTCATAGCAGGCGATCGCCCGCTCCAGATTCTCGGCCCGCTCTCCCTGCAGGCGATCGTCGTATTTGATTTCTAAACTATTTTGGGCGATCGCCCAATTCTCTAGAGACTGTTCCCGCGTAAACACCTCTAAGTTAATCTCCAAACAAGCCATGGCAATTTCGATATTGTTGGCTCTGCTGCCATAGCGAAAGCTAGAAAGTATCAGATTAAAGTTATAGAGAACGTTGGCAATATCTTCCCTGTCTGAGGAAGTTGCTGTTTCTAGGGTTTTTGTTGCCCAAGCTTGTAAGATCTGGGCAAAGTTTAAGTCTAATTTCTCTAGGTTCTGTTGCAAGAGCGGATGAACCACTGCCGCATCTCCGTTGCTCTCTTCTGTCGCTTGCAACACTTGCATTAAGAACTGGAAATACTCCTGTGCTGTGGCATTCCCTTGAGGTTCACCCTCTCCAGAGGCTTGACCTTGGAAAAATGCCGCCACCCGTTGCATCAGATTTCGCAGAGACTTCATCGTTGAAACCTTTTCCTCCCATCCAGTGTAGCGCAACCTCCCTGCCAGGAGCCGAGAAACCCGGTTTCTTGTGTATCTTTTCGTTGGTGTCCGCCAATTGGGAAGAAACCCGGTTTCTTTCGGAGAGCGATCGCAAGGAGAGTAAGATTGGAGGCGATCGTGTTGGTTTGAGAAACCGGGTTTCTTGGGTATCTTTTCGTTGGTGTCGGCAAGTTGGGAAGAAACCCGGTTTCTTTTCGGGAGGCGATCGCAAGAGAGTAAGATGGGAGGCGATCGCCCATTGATGAGAACCTCGTAAACTAATTATGGTTTGGGAAGTTGAATATACCAATGAATTTGCCCAATGGTGGCAAGGTCTACTCCCAGAACAGCAAGATGATATTGCCAGTATTGTTACACTACTAGAAGAAAGAGGCACGCAATTACCTTTCCCTTATTCCTCCAATGTCAAAGGCTCCAAACACGCTCATATGAGAGAATTACGAGTGCAAAGCAGTGGTCGCCCAATACGCATCTTTTATGCTTTCGATCCCAGACGCAGTGCGATTCTGTTAATTGGAGGGGATAAAACTGGCAGCGATCGCTTTTATGAAATTTATATCCCAATTGCGGATCGCTTGTATGATGAGTACATTTTAGAACTGGAACAAGAGGGTTTACTATGACCGGTCACCAGAAATTTTCTCAGCTCACTGCAAATTTCTCCGAGAGCAGGAAAGCTAAAATTGCTGCCAAAACTGAGCAGATTAAAAAAGAAATGGCATTCACTCAAATCACTCCTTCTGGGGAAATTGCCCTACCTCTAGAAATTATCGACTGGTTGCAACTCAAACCAGGTGACTCCATCCATTTTGCCATTTCTCCTGATGGTAAAGTTTACTTAGAACCTGCCAAAATTTAGGATCGTGTTTACGAAACTGATCTGCGAATCGGCGATCGCACCTCTTAATTCACCGGAGTTGTTTGGTCTTTATGCAAAAGAAAATCAAGGTATTCTTCTAGTTGTTTTTGTCGGTGTTCTGACAAGTTGCGAAATTTACTTAAAATTGCTTCTTCTCTTAAATAGTCACTCAAGAGCATAATCTGTGATGCTTTCACTTCAATAGTTATTTCGGGAACATCAAACCCTTCTAAACTATACCCATCTTCTTGGGACTCTGGCATGGGATAATGTTCAACAATAGTGGCAGTATCGCCTTGTTTTAGGTGATATTGGGGCAAGTCTTCAGTGAGAGCAACTTGGGAAAAGAAAGGATGTTGAGTTTTAATTGATTTTCTCCTTTTTCCTAATCAGATATTTCAGCTAACCAAAGAACCGTTCATAATTATCATGGTTGCCGATCCAAAACCAGGTTACTGTGTCTTGGTCTTTGAATCCCAAGGCTCGATAATTGCGCGTTACTCGCACTGACCAAATCTCCTCTTCTGGGTTAATACACTTAAAATGAAGAGAGAGATGAAAGGGATTTTCTGACCATAATCGATAGGCCTTGCGGGCACGTTCGCGAACCTCCTGATTAAGCTGACGATACTGCTGCCAGAATGACGGCAGCACTTCAGATTTCATAGCTCGTCATAATCCATTTTTGTTGCATTTCCCGCAGCACGTTCTTGTTTCGCTTTTCGTGCGGCTGCAACTAAGGCTGATTGAGTGCGACGAAAGGACTCATCCCACCGTTGTTCATTCTGTAAATCGGCAATATACTCGCGCACATGAGCGACGATTTGCTGTTGGATTTCATCGGGTAAAGGTTCTACCATCTCTAGCAAATCTTTGATGGCTAATGACATGATATGCTCCTATTAGGGTTTAGTTTGATGATTTAGAAGGTTGCTTATCTGGATTTTGGCGATCGCCATTTCTAGGGTGAGGATAATCAGAGCATTTTCA
Source organism: Roseofilum reptotaenium CS-1145 (assembly GCF_028330985.1). NCBI lineage: Bacteria > Bacillati > Cyanobacteriota > Cyanophyceae > Desertifilales > Desertifilaceae > Roseofilum > Roseofilum reptotaenium. The sequence goes on from NZ_JAQMUE010000100.1 coordinate 58,429, forward strand.
GGAAAATGGAGTTAACGAGGTTGCTTCTGGCGCTCTTCAATGTCCTCTAATGTCCCTGTGGGAATGGCGGCAATCAGTTGACGGGTGTATTCTTGGGTGGGATGGTTGTAAATCTGCTCAGAGGGGCCAATTTCTTCTACTTTACCGCGATTCATGACCATGATGCGATCGCTCATAAACTTGACGACGCTCAAATCATGGGAAATGAAAATATAGGTCAGCTTAAACTCGTCTTGCAGCTCTTTCAATAGGTTCAACACTTGAGCTTGCACGGACACATCCAACGCAGACACGGACTCATCACAAATAATAAACTTAGGATTCAGAGCCAGAGCGCGGGCAATACAGACCCGTTGGCGCTGTCCTCCAGAAAACTCGTGGGGATAGCGACCCATCCAACTCGGATCGAGACCGACTCTTTCTAAAAGATAGCGCACGCGATCGCGTCGTTTAGACCCAGATTCTAACTCCTGATGAATGACCAACGGTTCCATCACCGCATCCCCGATGGACATTCTCGGATCTAAAGAACTATAGGGGTCTTGAAACACAATCTGCATCTGGCGGCGAAAGTAGCGCAAAGCCTTGACACTTAAGGATTGTAGTTGTTCGCCTTCAAAGGCCATCATCCCACCCATAGAAGGAACTAATTGCAGGAGCGTTCGCGCTAGGGTGGTTTTACCACAGCCTGATTCTCCCACTAATCCTAATGTTTCCCCTGGATAGACTTCAAAGGATACTCCATTCACAGCCATGGTGTAGCGCTGGGTTTGTCCCCAGATGCCTTTACTGGGAAAACCTACTTTCAGGTCTTTCACCACCATCAGCGGAGATTGTTCATAGAGCTTTTCTAGACGCTGCTCCACTTCCTGGGGATCGACTTCAGCGATTTTGGTCAGAGGAACAGCAGGCTCTTGCTCCAAAAAATCGGCCACTGTAGGCAAATATTTTAAGTGTAAATCGGGTTGGGGACGACAGGCTAACAGACCTTGGGTGTAGGGATGTTGGGGACGGGAAAAGATATCGAGAACGGAGCCAGATTCAACGATTTTACCTTGATACATGACCACAACGCTATCGGCAATTTCAGCAATCACGCCCAAGTCATGAGTAATAAAAATCAGGGACATGCCCCTGGCTTTTTGCAAATCGCGCAACAGATTGAGGATGGTCGCTTGCACGGTCACATCTAAGGCTGTGGTGGGTTCATCGGCAATCAGGAGGGTAGGATTGCAAGAAATGGCCATGGCAATCATGACCCGTTGAAGTTGGCCGCCAGAGAGTTCATGGGGATAGCGATCGAGGATGGCTTGTTTTTGACGATTGATCGAAGATTGCTGTTGGCGATCGCTCGTTACTTCCGGAAATTCCTGTGAGATCTGTTGTTGTAAAATTTCATCCTTGGGCAGTAATTGTACCTCTTGCAAGAGGGCGATCGCCTGTCGTCTGGCTTCTGACGGGGAAATCGATTGATGAAATCGTAGCGCTTCAACCAATTGAAAGCCAATGGTATACACCGGATTTAAGGAACTCATCGGTTCCTGAAAAATCATCGAGATTTGACTCCCCCGATACTGTTGCATCTGTTGCGGGGAAACTTGACGCAAATTAACCCGATCGCCTTCAGGGGGATGAAACCAAATTTCTCCACTGGCTATATTTCCTGGAGGTTGAGGAACCAGATCCATAATGGCCAGGGAAGTCACCGATTTTCCTGAGCCAGATTCTCCCACAATGCCTAGGGTTTGTCCTCGTTTCACCGAGAAAGTGATCCGATCAACCGCTTGAATCACTTTCTCATCCGTTTGGAATTGAACAGTGAGGTTACAAACATCTAATACCGAGTCATTCATGGAGATGGCGCTAAGAGGTAAGGGTGATTTTCCAGTAAAACCGTAAATTTACTGGCAAATACGGGCATTTTACCAAAATCCACAGAGATTAGCTGGGATGTATGGCCCGTTGATTGGCTTCGATCGCCTCTGCATAGCGACCTAATTTTTGCAGAGCGACCCCTTTGTTAATCCAAGCATCCTGAAAATCTGGTTGCAGATCGGTGACTTGGTTCCAACTCTCTAGAGCATCTTCCCATCGATTTAAGGCGGCTAAGACAATACCTCGATGAAACCAGGCTTGTACATCATCAGCTTGCAGTGCCAGGGTTTGGTCAAAACAAGTGAGCGCCTCTTCAAACCGATTGAGTTTGACCCCTAGAACGATGCCTTTATTATGCCAAGTTTCGAGATCTTTTGGATTGAGTTCTATTGCTCTGTCCCAATTGGCGATCGCTTGTTCATAGTCTTCGAGATCAAAGAATACATTACCGCGATTGGCCCAAGCTAGATCGGCATTCGGGTTTAATTCTAGGGCATGGTCATAGGCTAAAATTGCCTCTTGATGTTGACCCAGGTTCATCAATGCATTTCCGCGATTAATGGCAGCGCGATAATGATTAGGGTCAAGTTCCAAAGTGCGATCGAAAGCTTCTAAGGCTTTTTGATCCTCTTCATCGAGTAATTGTTTACCGCGATCGAACCAAACTTGAGGATTATCCTCATCTAAAGAAATGGGTGGGTGTAACTGTTCGCCAATCTCTTTCGCCACTTCTCCCAATTGACCACAACCGACTTCCCCTAACCGGATCAGGCGCTGTGCCAATTTTTCATTGGGTTCTGAATTTTGGGTGACCTTCTGGCCAAAGCGTTTTAACCAGGCTATCCATTGATCTTCTGAATATTCCTGTTGTAGGTTTTCCCAGTCTTTGAGCACCTGGGTTTTTCCCCGATCCACTCCCTCTAGAAAGGACATAAACCGCATTTCATAGTCGGTATCTGTTGGCCAAGTCGTCGCAGTATCCGCTGAGGAGCTAGGGGAGGAAGAGAATAGATCCTTGAACCATTGCCAAAATTGCTCCAACCAGCGCCGAAGTTTTCTGAACATATCCCCATACTCTCATCTTGTTGCTTTTGTCATGAATAATTATTCATTCTTCATTGTTAATTATTCATCAAAAAATGAATCTTCTAATCTAACCATATCCCACCTCAGAATTTGTTTAACTAGATTGGTATCCCAAGGGTTGTCAATTGCGATCGCTAAATTGCTCCAGTAACTCTTGCTGTGACTTTTGCAAAATCAAGGAAAACACTTCTTCAGTTGGCAAAGCTATCAATTTGGGTACGATCGCCTCTAATTCAGGGTCAATGGTCTGAAAACGTAACCTCATCAAGTTTTCCACCGTTTTTCGGCGCTCTTGTTCAATACCTTGTTCAATACCTTGTTGTAAAACGGTTTTTCTGGCCTGTTCGAGCATTTCTCGGTATAAAGGTGATGCTTCTAGTACCGACATATCCCACCTCAGAATTTGTTTAACTAGATTGGTGTCCAATACAAAATTAGCAAAAAAACCGAGCAACGTCTCGAAGTCTTGCAACTGTTCATCAGCTCTCAACCTTCGCACTGCTTCTTGCACCACGAGTTCTTGGTCGCCATTTTTGAGCAAAGGGACAAAGGGAATTAGGGGGCGAATGGGGGGATCGAGAATAGTTCGCGCTTCAATTTCCCAGAGATTGATAACTTTGTATTCTCGTAGTGCCTTCAGACCCCCAAATTCCGATTCGTAACGAGTGGGAATGGGTTGCTTTCCGTCGGGTTTGAGCAGATTGACTAATACAGGGTATACGGGAAGTTGGTATTTCTCTTCGGCAAGGGCGGCATAGGCTTGCATCCGCCTGGGCATTTGAGCGTTATAGTACAGTTGCAACTCGTTAACGACCAGAAATTCTCCCTGTTGAGGAGACCGGACTCTCAATAAAACATCGGTCTGGCGGCTCACCCATTCAAAACTGGTGGACTCCATGCCAATGTACTGGAGGTCGGGCATTTTAGTTACCCATTCTACCCAGCGATCGGGGTTTAATCCAATCAAACGTTTGCTGCCAATATCTGCGGGCTTGGCCATTTTTCTAACTAAATTAATTAATAATTGAATAACGTAAGCACCGGCAAAGGAGCTAAAGATCGGGCGATCGCCAGTTCCCTTACCGGTGCTTAGAAAATTATGATTCTAATCTGCTCTATAGCAATGCTGTTTGGGTCTTAACAGGGGTTGAACTTCCGATTACCCATTACCAGCGCTATTTAGAATAATCCCAAGGTCAGAGATTTATCGATGGGTAAAGCCGCTCCAATACCTAACCAGAGAGTAACCAGGGTTCCAAACAAGAAAACCGCAGTCGCGACGGGACGGCGGAAAGGATTTTGGAATTTGTTCACATTTTCGATAAAAGGAACCAGGATTAAGCCTAGGGGAATGGAAGCCATCATCAGAACGCCCAACAGTTTATTGGGAACTGTTCTCAGAATTTGGAATACAGGATAAAAGTACCACTCTGGCAGAATTTCCAGGGGAGTGGCAAAGGGATCGGCAGGTTCGCCAATAAAGGCAGGATCGAGTACCGCTAGGGCAACGATGCAGCCGAGGGTTCCCACAATTACGACTGGGAAAGTATACAACAGGTCATTGGGCCAGGCAGGTTCACCATAGTAATTATGGCCCATGCCTTGGGCGAGTTTTTCCCGGAGTTTGGGATCGGATAAGGCCGGTGGCTTTTGAATGGACATGGTTCAATCAATATAATGAATGGAACAATTATATAGAGGGAGTCGGCAGTGAAGCAGTCGGGATTTATCTCCCTATTCCCTAGCACTACGTGCTTTACAAGGGGCCAGAGATCCCTTGCTTACGAATCATTAAGAAGTGAGCCAACATGAAGACGGCGATCGACCAAGGAAGGACGAAGATGTGTAGGCTATAGAAGCGGGTTAAGGTGGCTTGACCTACACTTTCACCGCCTCGCATTAGTTCAACGACAAGGTCTCCAACCACAGGAACAGCAGCAGGAACGCCACTTACAATTTTAACGGCCCAATATCCGACCTGATCCCAAGGCAGAGAATACCCGGTAACTCCGAAGGTTACAGTGATGACCGCTAGAACAACTCCGGTAACCCAAGTTAGCTCGCGGGGTTTTTTGAAGCCTCCGGTAAGGTACACTCGGAAGATGTGCAGAATCATCATCAGCACCATCATACTGGCAGACCAACGGTGGATGGAGCGGATTAACCATCCAAAGCTGACTTCATTCATGATGTATTGAATAGAGGTGAAGGCTTCAGCTACCGTGGGTTTGTAGTAGAAGGTCATGGCGAATCCAGTCGCAAACTGGATGAGGAAGCACACGAGGGTAATTCCACCGAGACAGTAGAAGATATTAACGTGAGGAGGGACGTATTTACTGGTGATGTCGTCGGAGATGCCTTGGATCTCCAGACGTTCTTGAAACCATTGAAAGGTTTTTGACTCTCTTACCTGCTTGGTAAACATGCGGTTAACGATCCTATGAAAGATTAATGCGCTCTTATAGAAATGTAACATAGCCAAAGTAATGATAAAACAGGTGATGGTAAAGCGAATTTTTTGGGTGGCGTGTTTTTTGGTGTTGTATGTGGCGATCGCCCTTGGGGTTTGGATCTCTCCAGCCTATGCTCTGACACAAGAACAGAAGCTCTACAACGAGGTGTGGCGCATTGTGAATCGGTCCTATTTAGATGAGACCTTTAATCATCAAAATTGGTGGTTTGTGCGCCAGAAAGCCCTAAAAAAGCCGCTCAGGAGTCGTGAAGAGACCTATATGGCCATTGACCAAATGCTGAAGAGTTTGGGCGATCCTTTTACCCGATTTTTACCCCCTCAGTCCTATCGCAGCTTGCAGGTGACAACTTCAGGAGAATTGAGTGGGGTGGGGTTGCAGATTGCTTTAGATGCTCAAACCGGTCTGCTGACGGTGATTGCACCGATCGCCGGATCGCCAGCAGAAACCGCAGGACTTCAACCACGCGATCGCATTATGGCTATTGATGGTATTCCGACTCGCGAGTTAACCATTGAAGAGGCAGCTAACCGGATGCGGGGACCGACTGGAACAGTAGTCACCTTAACCATTGAACGAGACCGCACAGAACAGCACAGGGTGGAGATTACCCGCGATCATATTACGCTCAATCCTGTGATTTCGGATCTGCGATCGCTTGAATCTGACTCTGGCTCGGTTCCGATTGGCTATCTGCGGTTAACCCAATTTAATGCCTATGCCTCCCAAGAACTGAGCCAGGCGATCGCCCGTTTAGAAGAGCAAGGAGCCGCAGCATATATCCTCGATTTACGCAATAACCCAGGCGGATTATTAACCGCTGGCATTGAAATTGCTCGTCAATGGATTGATCGGGGTACGATTGTTTATGTGGTCAACCGTCAAGGGGTTTTGGAGAGCTTTGAGGCGACTGGAGCAGCACTAACCAACGATCCGCTGGTGGTTTTGGTCAATCATGGAACCGCCAGTGCTAGTGAAATTCTAGCGGGGGCACTCCAGGATAACGATCGCGCTCAATTACTGGGAGAAAGGACGTTTGGTAAGGGATTAATTCAATCCCTATTTGATTTATCGGATGGCTCTGGGCTAGCCGTAACCATTGCCAAGTATGAAACCCCCGATCATCATGATATTAATCAGTTAGGCATTGAACCCGATCGAGTCGTTCCTGCCCAGGCGATCTCCCGTAATCAAATCGCCACCGCTTCTGACTCCCAATATCAAGCTGCGCTAGAAGTGCTAGCCCAACAAACCCAAAGTTCAACTCTAAACTAGAGTTGATCGTGCGTACATCATCTGAAAAGTTCGGGTGCTTATCCATGGATAAACAAACCCTTTTAGACCTTTATCGTGGCGGGCAACGGGATTTTCGGGGTCTTGATTTAGCTGGGATTGATCTCAGTTACACCGATTTAAGTGGCATTGATTTAAGTCAGAGTAATCTGACCCGTGCGAATTTGTTTTATGTGAATCTTTCCCATGCTAATCTTAGCCAGACTAATCTTTCCTATGCGGATTTAAGTTGCGCTAATTTGTTTTTGGCGTTGCTCAGTGGCTCGAATTTAACGTTAGCTAATCTGAGTAGCGCTTCTTTATTTAATATTAATCTGAGCCATGCGGATTTAAGTGGGGCAAATCTGATTTTTGCTAATTTAGTGCAAGCAGATTTGAATGGAACATGTTTGCTTCAAGCTTCTTTAGCTCAGGCAAATTTAAGTGGGGCAAATTTAAGTGGCGCAGATTTAAGTCGAGCCAATGTGAGTGGGGCTAATCTCATTAAAGCCGATTTAAGTGACACGAACTTAAATCAGACCAATTTAGGGCGTTGTAATGCTGCCTATGCTATTTTTCGGGGTTCAGATTTGAGTGAAACGAATTTAACCGATACCCATTTGGTTCATGCAGAAGGTTTAGAGCAATCCTTGAATGAATCAGAAATCGGCCCCTATCAGTGGCAAGGATTACAGTTTTTTTCCCAAGTTGAATTAGACATTGCTCAAGCCCTACATCAACAAAATGCCTTATTTTATCCCCATGTGCGAACGATTTTAGAGGGAAAACTAGAGTCTCAACCTTATTTTCTGATCATTGATGGCGGTAAATGTGGCATTCTTCAAATTGAAGAACAATCGTGCACTCTCGATCTTAAGCGCGATCGCCTGCTACAGCAATCTGGGATTGTTCTCATTGACTCCTACGTTATCGAGCAATGCCAAAGTAACCCCCAAGAAGTTGTCCAAGACTTTCTTGAGCGTCTCAGAACTCTAGATTAACGGTGAGTCAGATCAGACCCCGATTAGAGTCTCAAGGTTCTATTGTGGTGACCCAAGTTCAGAGGTATGATTGACTCTTCAATCTGCTTTTTAATATGAACTTAACCTATGAAACGCCGTAAATTGTTAGCCTATACCACAACAGGAGCAGCTACTACCTTAGCCCTAGCAGCCTGTAGTGCCCAAACCACCACTTCACAAAACACTAGCACCAGTTCCACCAATAGTGCCCTCCCTAATATCCGCTGGAAAATGGCCACCAGTTGGCCAACCTCCCTCGATACCCTCTATGGGTCAGCGAAAATGGTTGCCGATAAAGTCGAATCCATGACCGATGGGCGATTTGTTATCGAAGTCTTTGCTGGTGGAGAAATTGTTCCTGGACTACAAGTCTTGGATGCCGTGCAAGCGGGAACCGTTGAATGTGGCCATAGTGCCAGTTATTACTACATCGGTAAAAATCCCGCCCTCGTATTTGGAACCACCGTTCCCTTTGGCCTCAATGCCCAACAGCAAAATGCTTGGCTCTACTATGGTGGTGGCCAAGAAATGATGAATCAGCTCTATGCCGATTTTAATGTCATTGCCTTTCCTGCGGGCAATAGTGGCGTACAAATGGGTGGCTGGTTTAAGCGTCAGGTGAATACCGTCGCCGACTTAAACGGTTTGAAAATGAGAATCCCTGGATTTGGGGGTAAAGTCCTAGCCAGTTTAGGCGTTAATGTACAGGTATTACCTGGAGGAGAAATCTTCCTCGCTTTAGAGCGAGGGGCTATTGATGCAGCCGAATGGGTTGGCCCCTATGATGATGAAAAATTGGGCTTGAATAAGGCTGCCCAATATTATTATTATCCCGGTTGGTGGGAACCCGGCTCGACCTTTGAGTTACAGGTGAATGTAGACCAGTGGAATCAATTGCCCAAAGAATATCAGGATGTTCTTAGGAGTGCGGCGGCTGATGCCAATATTCATTGTTTAGCTCGCTATGATACACTCAATCCCCAAGCTCTCAAACGGCTTAAAGATGGGGGAACCCAATTACAGCCCTTCAGCCCAGAAATTTTAACCGCTTGTCGCCAAGCAACCCAGGAGTTACTAGCACAACAAGCCAGTGAAGAGCCTTCTTTTAAGGAAATTTATGACTCTTGGAAACAGTTCCAAGCAGATATTTTTAGTTGGCACGCAGTGAGTGAGTTAGGTTACTCGAGTTTTGCCATTGGTCAGTCCTAATGAATAGACTTCTTGCATAAGTCAGGCAATAGGAAATAGACATGAGAATCCAGGATTTTTGGATTACAATTCATTGTCTACCCAACTATGCAAGAGTTCTAATACTTAGAGTAGATTTAAATCACCGTGAGAAAGGCGTTGTAGGGGCAAAAAAAATCACCCCTACAACAGACTCATTAGTCCTTACTCATATAATGTTGCCAGGCTAGTTTAGCTGCACCCACCATTCCCGCTTGATTACCTAATTCAGCGACTAAAACCTGGAGTCCTTCGCGAGACGTTGGTAGAACGCGCTGTTCAATTTCTGCTAGGGTAGCAGGGAGGAAGTAAGGGGCGCTTTGACTAATGCCACCCCCAAGAATAATTGCTTCTGGGGTTAAAATATAGATTAAATTGGCGATTCCTGCCCCTAAACGATGACCGTAGTTTTCCCAAAAATCTAAGGCTTGTCGGTTGCCACTTTCTGCGAGGTGGCCGAGTTCTTGGGGGTCGAGATGACCTTGACGGCGGATAGCAGGAATAGAAACCTGTTGTTCTAGGGAGCCTCGGTTGCCACTGTTGCAGGGATGACCGTAGAGGTCGATGGTGATCAGGCCGAGTTCTCCGGCTGCACCATGGCGACCAGTAAATAACTTGCCATTTATGATGATAGCTCCACCGACTCCGGTTCCGAGGGTGAGCAGGATCAGGTCTTGGAAGTTGCGGCCGGCTCCAATCCAGGATTCACCTAATCCAGCACAGTTTGCATCATTAGCGAGGACAGTGGGTTTACCCGTTTTGCCTTCTAACCACAAGGCTAAAGTTACATCTTGCCAGTCACATAGGTTTATGGCAACCCGCGAAATTTTACCACTTTCGTCTACGGGACCGGGGACTCCAACTCCCAGGGCTAAGGCGGTTTGCTCTGGATCAAGTTCGGCAAGAGTTGAGAGTAGGGCAGCAAGGACGGCTTCTGGCGTTGCGGGTTGGGGGGTAGCAATGGTAAGGGTGTTTTGGCAACTGCCATCTTTACGAAACCGGCCCAGTTTTATGCCGGTTCCGCCGATATCAATGCCGATGACTGTGGGTTGGTTCATAGTGGGGAATGGGGGGATGGGGGAATGGGGAGACGGGCACACACGGAGACGCGGGTAAATTGTCTCTTGCCTATTCCCTATTACCTGCCAGGATAGCGGAAGCCTCGGTTACGAAGTTGTTGCTGGACGTTGGGGCTAGGAGCGTAGCCATATCCCCAGTTTGCATCTTCTACATCTTGGATGATGTTGGGAGTAACCACAATCACCACTTCTGCACGCTCAGATCGGTTGTCAGTTCGGCGGAACATGCGGCCGATAATGGGTAGATCTCCAAGAATGGGTAGTTTAGAAACCGTTTCCCGTTCTTGGTCTTGAATGACTCCAGCAATCAAAAGCGTTTGACCATCACGCAGGCGAATTTTACCCGAACTTAACTCCCGTCTCGAAACCAATGCTACCTGTTGTTGCAGTCCATCTATAACGATATTAAAGGTACCTGTTGGGGTAGAGATACGAGGATTAATAGTCATGGTAATAAAGCCATTATCATCAATTCGATCTACGACAATTGGCATTAATAGACCTACATCTTCAAATTCAGTGTTAACTGTGGTGGTGGTAGTATTGGCATTAATAGTCGTTTCTTGTTCCACATTAACAGGGATGCGGTCTGTGAGGTTAATCGTTGAAGTTTCCCCTTCTTGAATGGTAAGAGTTGGGTCAGTAAGGATCTTAGCCGTTCCTTCTTCAATATTTGCTTCCAGTTGCGCTAGGAATTGGTTGGGATATTGGAAAACTTGCGGCAGTTGGTAGGTGAGTTGGGCGGCTTGGCCAATAATAGCAGGTAAGCCATTAAGAGCAGCACCTGTAGCAGCAGAAATAAGTTCTCCAGTGGGGTTAGTTAAGGCAGGAATGTTTCCGCCACCTGGGACAAGTTGACTCAATAAGCGGGGAACGCCATTAGCATCAAAGAATTGAGGAGCAATGGCTTGAGTCGCAGGGACTAAATCTTGGCCATTAATGAGGGGTTGAAATGTACCATCTAGAATTTGACTTAATAAGCGGGGGGTTCCTGCTGCATCAAAGAATTGAGGGGCAGATGCACCTTGGGTAACTTCGACTAAATCACTTTCTGGATCGAGAAGAGGTTGAAAGACTCCTCCTCCAATTGTCAGTTGATTAAAGTTCCTGGGAACACCATTCACATCAAAAAAGACTGGCGATTGGTCTCCTGCTAGAGTTAAGTTACCTGAAGCATCTCGCAACGGTTGTAAGGGGCCATTGGAAACACCAGGGACATTTAATTCACTCAACAGGCGAGGTGTACCTGTGGAATCTAAGAAGAACTGTGCCCCAACACCAGCCGTGACTACATTTCCGTCAGGACTGCGTAAGGGCTGAAATTGCCCTCCACCAATGGTCAGGTCATTAAAGAGTCTCGGTTGACCCGTGGCATCAAAGAACCGAGGTGCGGGATCTGCTCCGGTTCCAGCAGAAATGAGAGAACCGTTAGGAGTGGTGAGGGCTGGAATTTGCCCTCCACCAAGTTGCAGCTCGCTTAACAGCCTAGGTTGACCAGTATTATCAAAAAATCGAGGGGCTTGAGTGCCAGCAGTGGGAGCAGTAACCAGATTATTCGTTTGATCGACTAAGGGTTGAAAGCTTCCGCCGCCAACGGTGAGTTCGTTCAAACTGCGGGGAATACCATTGCGGTCATAGAAGAGAGGTGGGGTTCCCGAAGCAGGGGATACCTGACGACCAGCAGCACCAGGAATACCGGGGGCAGCCGCGTCAAATCCCGTAACTCCAGGAGTTGTGGGCGAGCCACCAGGGGAGAAAACAGAACCCGGTCGGTTTTGCCCTGAGGGAACCAGTTGGCCAGTGGCGGGGTCGCGCACCAGTTGGGTTCCATTGGGGTTAATAAAGGGAGTGTTGCCAGCAAGGGGGTTGTTGACAACGGGACGACCAAACTGATTAGCGCGGGCTTGATCGGCTGTAGGTGGTCTTAAGCGTCCAAAGTTGGCGATGCCTTGCCCCCCATCGACCACGAAGAAGGAATCCCCGGAACCAAAGGAAAAACTACTGTTAGAAAATTCTTCAGCATTGAGGTTAATGTCAATGACTTTGACATTGACCGATACTTGACGGCGGCGTAGGTCTTGTTGAGAGAGCAAGCCGGTGGCAATTTCTACTTTGCGAGGGTCCCCGACGAGGGTGATGGAGTTGAGGCGCTCGTCGGCAATGATGGATAGGCCGCGCAGTAGGAGGGGACCGTTTGCTTCTTGGACGGTGAAGTTTTCAATGCTAGTCGTTGTTTCTTCTGTTTCCCGTCGGTCTACCCCTTCACCTTCGACTACGCGTGTAGTATTGGTAACGACTCGTTGATAGTCGGCTCCTTGGGAAGCGAGTAGGGTGGCGGAGGCTTCAGCTTCAGCTTGGTTGAGGCGGAGGGTGCGGGTGATGACGGGACTTGATTCGAGAGGCAGGTTTGTACCGACAAAGATGGTGCGGCCAACGCGGTTGGCTTGCAAGCCGCTCAGTTGCAGGACGCTGTTAAAGACGTTTTGCACGGGTTCATTTTCGATGTCGAGAGAAATAGTTGACCCGGCAACGGCAGTAGAGGCTCCGGCTTGGCCTTCAGGAATAGATCCTGCACTGTCGGTAAAGGCGAGGTTCATACCGGCTACCCGTGCAAGGAGGGCGAGAACATCGCGCACTGGGGCATCCCGGAGAACGAGACGGGGGACGTTTTCGGAGGAGCCGAGGTTAATGGTGCGGCCGGATGCGTCGATGGTGGAGACGGAGATTTCACCGAGCGGTGGGGCGATCGCTCTTTGCCGGAAGGGAGGCGCGACACCGGTTCCGGGGGGTAGGCTGGGGATGCCGTTTTGCAAGCTCGGTAGCGGTACACCGTTGTTGGGAGCGCCCTGAGCGGTGGTTTGGGGCGGAGTTTGAGCCACAGGCTGGGGGGCAGGGGGTTGGGGTGCAGTGTTGGCGGTGGGTTTAGGGTCGTCTTGCTTGAGGGAGAGAATGAAGTTAGAGCCGTCTTGGATACTGATGCGGCCGCTGAGGCTGCCTTGGTTGCCGGTGACGGTAACGCGAACGCTGTTGCCATCTATGGAGTTGATACGAACGGCGGCAATGCCTGGAGCGGGGTTGGCTTGCATGAATTCGCCGCTGGGAATGTTGAGCTGCATGTTGGAGATGTTGGCAACCCATTCGTTGCCGTTGGGCACGGCAAATATTTGGGGGCGATCGCCTTCTTGAGTATCTAGGATGACTTCAATGCCGTCATTCTTAGGGTTTAGGGAGACGTTGGTGATTCGGGTCGGAGCCGCCCAAGCCGAAGCATTGGCTACCATCACGGCGGCACTACCGAGCAGCGCCCCACTTAGTCCAAATTGATACTTTTTCATTGCTCTCCTCACGCGATCGCTTTAGACACTGATAATTTGAAGATAAACTGTATGCAAACCCCGTTTAAATGAGGGTCTGGTTACTTAAGCATAGATTCTGGTTACTTATCATTCCCTAAGTGACCCTCAATCGTCAATAGTGTAAAGCAAATTTGTCAAGTGTGGGGGAATGGGGAGATGGGGGAGTGGGCAGATGAGGCAATAGGGGGATTTTCTATTCCCTATTGCCCTCAATTTATTGGATTACTATATATATCCGGACTTATACTATTTTTTTATTATCCCTAAATGTTATGCCTGGAAAATCATATCGTCGGTTGTTTTCGTCCAGTGTGTTGTTGGCGATCGCGGTGGGCTTGATGAGCTGTCGGTCTAATTTAGACTTAACTCAAGATACGCTAGTGCGTTCCGCCCATAGTAGTTGGGTTGAGGAGAGCTTTCAAACGGAAGTGGTTAATATTGGTTTAGCCGAATTGGGTTACCCCATTGAGAGTCCGAAAACGTTAGATTATCCAGCCATTTATCTATCTTTGGCGACTCAATCTCTCGATTATAGTGTGGTATCTTACGATGCGGGTCATGAATCTTTATTTAATCAGGCTAATGGCAATAATGAGTTAGAGAAAGTTGGCAAAGTAATACCGCCCGGTTCTCAAGGCTATCACATGGATAAAAAAACGGCTGATGAATATGGAATTTCTAATCTTGAACAGTTGAAAGATCCCCAAATTGCCAATCTCTTTGATACGGATGCCAATGGCAAAGCAAACTTAGTTGGATGTAATCCGGGTTGGGTTTGTGAATCGGTGATTAATCATCATCTCAAAGTTTATGGACTTGAGGATACGGTAGAACAAGAGCAGGGAAATTATACTTCCCTTTTGGCAGATACCATAGATCGTTACGAGCAAGGAAAGCCTATTTTCTATTACGCTTATAATCCACATTGGATATTTGCTGTTTTGAAACCTGATCGAGAGGTGATGGCTTTAGAAGTTCCTTTTACATCTTTACCTGAGCATATGGTAGGGATAACGGAAACGGATACGACGTTTGAGGGTAAAAATTTGGGATGGCCGGCTGTGGGACAACGTTTTGTGGTGAACCGAACGTTTGCATCCAGAAATTCGAGGGCTAAACGGTGGTTTGAATTGGTGAGTATTCCAGTAGCCGATATGAATGAAGTGAGCTTACAAATTAAAGAGGGAACTGATACTCCAGAGGATATTCGACGTTTGGCTCAGGAATGGGTGAGTGAGAATCAAGCACAGTTTGACGCTTGGTTGGCAGAAGCGAAAGAGGAATAGGAAATGGGAGAGGCAAAGACACAAAGATAGACTATGACCTGTTCGCTGTTCCCTATTTCCTTGACTATAATGATGAGAGAAATGAGGAAAACCTTCATTATTAATTGTTAATTGTGATCATGAGTCAAGTAAGTTTGGTGCGGGCGAATTCCTATGATCGAGAGGCGCTCAGAGCTTCTTTGGTGGAAGTTTTGGCTCCTTTGGGAGGTATGGAATCCATCGTTAAACGGGGCGATCGCGTCTTACTTAAACCTAATCTATTAACGGGGTCTCGACCAACTCATGAGTGTGTGACTCGTCCGGAGTTGGTGGTTGAGGTTGCACGGTTGGTTAAAGAAGCAGGAGGTGTGCCATTTTTGGGCGATAGTCCGGCGTTTGGGACTGTGGAAGGGGTTGCTCAGGCGAATGGGTATTTACCGTTTTTGCAGCAGGTGAATTTACCGATCGTAGAATTTCGGGGAAAACGATATCAAACGGAAGGCGATCGCTTTGGGCATTTGTTGCTGTCTAAGGAAGCAATGGATGCGGATGCAGTGATTAATTTACCGAAGATTAAGGCTCACCAGCAGTTGACGATGACGTTGGGAGTGAAAAATCTATTTGGCTGTGTGCCTGGAAAAATGAAGGCTTGGTGGCATATGCAAGCGGGGAAAAGTTCCCAGGAGTTTGGAGCGATGTTGGTGGAAACCGCTCGGACTATTGCGCCAAATTTAACGATTCTTGATGGTATTATTGCCCATGAAGGAAATGGGCCAATGAGGGGTAGTCCCCGGTTCCTGGGTATTTTAGGAGCATCTGAGGATGTGTTTGCTCTGGACTTAAGCGTTTTGGAACTATTGGGGGTTGATCCGATGGAGGTTCCCACCCATGTTGCAGCTTTGGCTGCGGGCTGTTATGCTCAGAAGCAGGTAGAGTTTCCGTTGTGTAATCCGCAGGAATTGGCGATCGCCAACTGGAAGTTACCGGATAAGATGCAACCCATTGATTTTGGGATGCCCAGGGTCATTAGATCTACGTTTAAACATCTATATATTCGGTTAATCAAAGAGCCGATGAGCGCCTATCAAACGGAGTAGGTAATGGATAATGAACAATAGAACCGCTATTCCCTATTCCCTTAAGCCAAAGCTTGCCGTTGCTCTCGGTATTGCTCAACTTTAAGTAAGTCACCGAGGGCACTACAGGCTACAATTAAATTCCCTAAGGTTTGGCCAGTTAAGCGTTTGTCTTTGAGGTGTAGGGCAATTTGTAGGCGCTGTTCATAATAGCGAGTCGCTTCGTGATAGTTTCCTAAAGCATCGTGAGCTACCCCTAAACTGCCTAGGGTTTGTTCTTTCATACGTTGGTCTTTCACTTTTTCAGCAAGCTGTAGTCGTTCTTCGTAATACGTAATGGCTTGGCTATAATCTCCCAGGGTGTGGAAGGTATTGCCTAAATTTCTCAATACTTTGGCAGTTAAACGTTGATTTTGGGTTTTACGAGCTAAGTCTAATAATTGTTGATAATAGTGAATGGTTTGCTCAGAGTTGCCTAGGGAATGGTGGGCATTAGCCAGGTTTCGTAGGATTTGGCTTTGCATCAGGGGGTTGTCTTGTTCCCGAATCAAGGTTAAACTTCGAGCTTGATATGCGATCGCTTTGGGTAAGTCGTTGAGAGCTTTGTAGACTAAGCCCAAATTGTTTAAGCCCACGGCTAATAAGCGGTTGTCTCCCATCTCTTGCGCCAGTTCAATACTGCGACTTTCAGCAGTAATGGCTTCTGTGTAGCTTCCTTGATGACGGTAAGCATTGCCCAAATTTCCCCAAGTTTGGGCTTCTAGGCGCACATTGCCCAATTGTTGGGCTAATTTTAATCGTTGTTTTTGATATTCGATAGCCTGATTATAGTCCCCTTGGGCATAATAGGAATGACTTAAATGGCCCAAAACTTGACTAATCTGTTGATGGTTTTCCAAGCTTTCGTAGAGGGGTAAACACTCTTGCCAGTAGGTTTGAGCCGCTTTAATGTTTCCTTGTTGCTGACAGGTACTGGCTTGTTCAAAGAGGCGATCGGCTTGATCCCCCAAAGTGATCGACGATAAACTCTCTACATTAAGCGCTCCTTCGTCACGGGGAATTAATGTATCTCGATGTACCCCTTCTCGATGAATACTAACCACGGTTTGCGCTTTTCCCTGTAAATGGGTTAATCTGGATTTCATTATTTTAGCTACTCCCTTCTAACTGGTTCACCCGGTTTACCCCCTTAGAATGCACCCGATTAATATAAAGAAGGGTATTCTTTCAGGATAACTGATGAGAGTGGACAAAAAATCAGTATCTTCACTTATTTTTCACCTATTCTTTAAAAAAGTGAGACTTATATCAATTAAAAGTTTTGCTATTGCTCATGAGAACTTAACCCGATTTTTGAGGCAATTTCTATCAATTTGACAAAAGTCCGATTTTTTTGTATTGTCATAGGGTAAATTGCCCTATTTGCGATCAAAATTAAACTAACCGCATTTTTCCTTGTCTATCCCCCTACATGAAGAACAGCTTTTATTCGACCCGGTATCCCCTGAAAGCACTGCTATTCCGGTAATTTTTGCCTTTCCTAACACCTACAGTATTGGTATCACCAGTTTAGGCTATCAAGTGATTTGGTCGCAGTTGCGTGAGCGATCGCAGGTGGCAGTGAGCCGTCTATTTACGGATGGACAGGAAAAACTCCCCAGACAGGTTGAACTGGTTGGTTTCTCGTTATCCTGGGAATTGGACTATGGCAATATTTTGGTGTTACTTGACCAACTCGGTATACCCAGGCGAAGTGAGCAGCGCCAACAGCATCATCCCCTAATTTTTGGGGGTGGGCCAGTATTAACAGCCAATCCTGAACCCTTTGCTGACTTTTTTGATGTGATTTTATTGGGGGATGGGGAACAGTTATTAGGCGAATTTATTGACCGATATCAAGAGGTTCGGGCGGCATCCAGGGGCGAGCAATTGAGATATCTGGCTCAGGGAGAAGGAATTTATGTACCCAGTTTATATGAGGTGACCTACGACAGTCCAACGGGAGCGATCGCTGCAATTACGCCCCTTGAAGATAGTATTCCTGAACGGCCAACGAAACAAACCTATCGCGGTAAAACCCTCCTCGCCTCTAGAGTCGTTACCCCACAAGCCGCGTGGGAAAACATTTATATGGTGGAAGTTGTGCGATCGTGTCCAGAACTCTGTCGATTTTGCCTTGCTAGTTATCTCACTTTACCCTTTCGCACCGCTAATCTTCAAGAAGGATTAATTCCTGCCATTGAACAAGGGTTAAAATTGACCAACCGACTCGGATTATTAGGCGCTTCAGTCACCCAACATCCTGAATTTAATGCCCTGCTCGATTATCTAAGCCAACCGCAATATGACCAGGTGCGTCTGAGTCTAGCTTCTGTTCGCACGAATACGGTTACCGAAAAACTCGCTCGTATTCTTAGTCAACGGGATAGCCGCTCCATTACCATTGCCATCGAAAGCGGATCGGAAAGGCTGCGGGCGATCGTCAATAAGAAACTGCAACAAGAGGAAATTATCCAAGCTGCGATTAATGCCAAAGCAGGAGGACTGAAAGGGATTAAATTTTATGGCATGGTGGGTATTCCTGGAGAAGAAATTGAGGATTTAGAACCCACTTTAGAGTTAATGCAAGAATTGAAAAAAGCCGCGCCCGGATTGCGATTAACCTTCGGATGTAGCACCTTTGTTCCTAAAGCCCATACTCCCTTTCAATGGTATGGAGTCAACCCACAAGCAAAGAAGCGATTAAAGCTCTTGCAAAAAGGTTTAGGAAAAATTGGTGTGGAGTTTCGCCCCGAGAGTTACAATTGGTCGGCGATCCAAGCCCTAATTTCCAGAGGCGATCGCCGTCTATCTCACATCCTAGAATTCACGCAAAATTCAGGGGATTCTCTAGGGAGTTATCGGCAAGCATTTAAGCATTTTCAAGGACAACTGCCCCCGCTAGAAGATTATGTGTATCAAAATTGGTCAACCGAAAAAGTTTTACCCTGGCAACATATCCAAGGGACTTTATCTGTAGAAACTCTCAAACAACATTTAGCCACCAGTCAGAAGATACAGCGAGAGGAGTAAACTTGATGTTCAATATCCCAATGTTGATAAATTATTTTGCCTAAATGTTGAGCATCTGCGCGTAAGTAAAACAAGTCATCCGTTCTACTTCCTCAACTTAAGAGTGGCGCTCTGCCAACCAAGACACTAAATCCTCAACTCCAGTAAAATCGATCAGTGCTTCCCCCAAATCTTCCAACACTTCCACAGACAAAGACTGAATCTGCGCTTCCAATTCTGGAGAGAGCGCCCCCACTCGTCGCGTCAATTGGCGAGTGATTAAAGAGACAGCTTCACCTTGCCGTCCTTCTAGAAGACCTTCTTCATGAATTTCTTGATAAATCACTGACTCGCGCATCGTCTCTTTCCTCAATAATTGTCTAATTAACTTTTTCTCAAATCTCAAACCCGCCAGCACTTGACTACAAGCCAGGACATCTGCTTGTTGTTTAGTCTCCTCGATTGTAGCAACCTGATTCGCCACTTGCTGGAGTAACTGGCGCGGTTCAGTAGTTTTTGATAAAGTCGCAAAGGGCAGTAAACCGGGAGAAGAGAGCAGTAAATTAGGGTCTTGTTCCCAAAGTCGAATCACTTGGTATCGGTGCTGGGTATTCGTATCCTCATGCTTGGAGACCAAAACTTCCTCGGAAGTAGTTTCTCGCAAGAACATGACCACTTGATGTACGGAGCAACCATATTGCCGTTTTAACCTCACATAGTAGTCGAGCATTCGGAAGGGTAGGGGTGGTTCAGAGTAGGGACGGGTTTCAAACTCGATGTGCAGAATTTGATTCCCCGCTTTTAAGAAGGTAACCGAATCAGCGCGAATGGGTTCTTGTATCAGTTCGGTTTTGAGGACTTCAACGGGGGTGGGTGGCACTAGGGGAAGCAACCACTCGATGAAGGACTCTGGAAATTTTTCCGCGAGGTATTTGCAGGTGTTGTCGTAGGCCAAGGGAGTTAGGGGAATCGGAAGGTATCGTTTATGTTAGAGGAAGTCTGATTAATTGGGGCGATCGCGCAGCGATGCCCAGCATTATCACCTCAGCGATGCCCAGCATTATCGCCCAACCAAGACACTAAATCCTCAACTGCCGTAAAATCGAGCAGAGCTTCTCCCAGATCTTCCAATGTTTCCACAGACAAAGACTGAATCTGTGCTTGCAATTCTGGAGAGAGTTTCCCCACTCGTCGCGTCAAGAGACGAATGACTAAAGATGCCTCCCGTTGTACACCTCGCTGAATTCCTTGCTGAATTCCTCGCTGAATTCCTTCTAGCAGACCTTCTTCATGAATTTCTTGATAAATCACTGACTCGCGCATCGTCTCTTTCCTCAATAGTTGTTTGATTAACGTTTTGTCAAATCTCAAACCTGCCAGTACTTGACTACAAGCGAGAATATTCACTTGTTGCTTCCTCTCCTCGATTGTAGCAACCCGATCGGCTACTTGCTGTAGTAACTGGCGCGGTTCGGTGGTTTTCGATAAGGTGGCCAAGGGTAATAAACCAGGAGACGATAGGAGTAAATTTGGGTCTTGTTCCCAAAGTCGAATCACCTGGTAGGGATGTTGGGTTTCTCCGTCCTCATACTGAGAGACCAAAACTTGTTCGGAAGTGGTTTCTCGTAAGAAAATCACCACTTGATGAACAGAGCCACCATATTGCCGTTTTAACCTCACATAGTAGTCGAGCATTCGGAAGGGTAGGGGAGGTTGAGAGTAGGGACGGGTTTCAAACTCGATGTGCAGAATTTGATTACCTGCTTTCAAGAAGGTAACCGAATCTGCACGGATGGGTTCTTGTATCAGTTCGGTTTTGAGGACTTCAACGGGGGTGGGTGGCACTAGGGGAAGCAACCATTGGATGAAGGACTCTGGAAATTTTTCGGCGAGGTATTTGCAGGTGTTGTCGTAGGCCAAGGCAGGGAGCTTAAAACATCAGTATTACGAGTTAATGCATGTATCCTAATTCAGGATTAGGTCAGTAGCCAAAATTTCTGTGGAAATTTCCCGGAAATTGAGTCACAAGAGCTGACGATCTGTTAAGGTCTATTAAGATTTTCGATAACGTCCAAATTCTTTAACGACTCCCACTAAGGATTAATTTTCTATGGCTTCTGTGTTCAGTATTTTCTTCATTCCCTTTAAGTCCCTATGGAAACCCCTGAAACCCCATTGGTGGCTGACGGCTGTGTTGTGGATGGTGATGGCTTCGTTGGCCAGTGCGGCGGCAGTGGAATTGCGGGTAGCCATTCAGGAAGATACGGATGAAGTAAAAATTGGTAGTTCTACAGCCGCTATTGTTAAGGATGCTAATGGTCAGGTGATTGGGGAGTTAAACCCGATGGATGGGTTTACAGCTCAGTCTGATTATTATGGGGTTTCTCTGGCCCAGTGGCGAGCGGGACAGTTGTGGATAGAGCCGGAAAATGATGGGTTGGTGTGGATTGGCGATCGCTGGTATCGAGGTAGACTATTAATTATGCCCACCGATGAAGGGATTACCGCGATTAATTATGTCGATATCGAACACTATCTCTACAGTGTGGTCGGCGGTGAAATGATTCCTTCTTGGCCCCTCGAAGCGCTGAAGGCTCAAGCGGTCTCTGCCCGCAGTTATGCCCTCTATCATCGGGAAAAGACAGCCGATAAAATTTATGATGTTGGCAATGATACCTTTTGGCAAGTCTATGGTGGGGTGCAAGATGAATATGTCAGCACTCAGCAAGCGGTAGATGCAACCGAAGGACAAATTTTGGCCTATGACGGTTCGATTATTGAAGCTGTCTTTCATTCCTCTTCTGGCGGTCATACGGAGAATGTAGAAGATATTTGGTCAGAGCCGCGTCCCTATCTTCGTGCTGTACCTGATTACGATCAGCAAGCTCCAGTTTATCAATGGACAGAAGTCTTTACCTTGGCTGATATTAGGGATTTAACGGAAGGAGTGGGCAATGTTTTGTCCATTGTACCTCAAGAAAAAACACCCCAAGGCCGGGTTCGGACACTGAAAATTACCGGCGATCGCGGAGAAAAGATGATTACAGGGAGGCAGTTGAGAAAAGCCTTAAGTTTGAGAAGTACCCTGTTTAGCCTTCAACCTCTAACCGCAGGGGATAAGGCAACAGGAGCAACGAGTTTCCAAGTTCAAGGCCGGGGATTTGGCCATGGTTTGGGAATGAGCCAGTATGGAGCCTATGCCATGGCTTCTCAAGGATCAACCTATCAGGATATTCTCCGCCATTATTATACAGATGCTTATCTAGCTAGGGTGCGGGTGGCTGAATAGGGCATGGAGAATGGGGAATAGGAAACCTCCATTCCCCCATTCCCTCACTCCCAAGAAATTCCTCGCCCATTTTGGTTGAATTCAACGACAGTTTGCTCGGAAAGGAGATGGGTGGTCATTTGTTGTAGAAGGTTGAGGGGTACCGTGATTACGTCTGCGCCTGCTTGTAGAGCAGATGCGGCTTCATCGGGGGATTTGAGGCTGGCGGCAAGGATTTGAGTGTTCGTACCTTGTAAGATTTTAGCCATGGATTGGACGAGAGCGAGACCATCCCCTAGGAGTCGGGTGGCGCGGTTGACGTAGGCGATCGCATATTTAGCTCCGGCTTCTTGGGCGATCGCCGCCTGCGCTGCACTATAGATCGCTGTAACCGAACAGTCCATCAGGCGCGATAAGTGGGCAGTAGCTTGAAATCCAATCGCCGTTGCTGGTATTTTTAAAACGGTTTTCTCCCCAATGATCTCATAAGCCCGTTCTGCTTCCGCAATCATGCCCTCATAGGTAGAGGCTGTGAGTTGATAGAATAATTCGTCGGGAGCGATCGCTGCTAGTTGCCTCAATGTTTCTTCTGGAGATTGATCGCTTTTAGACAACAGGGTTGGATTAGTCGTAATTCCTTTCACCCATCCCCATTCAATAGCAGTTTGTGCTTCAGAAATTAACGCAGAATCGAGATAAATTGCCATGGGTACTCTTTTCTTCTTGGCTCTATATTAATCCATATAGCACGTAAAGGCGATCGCCTAACAATCCAATCATCATTTCTGCGCTCTTCAAGCCTCTAAATCTTCCGAAATTTTCCAACAAGGAACAGTCGCTAATAAAGATCCCATAGTGACCCCATCTAAAGGTTTAGAAATAAAATATCCTTGTACTTCTTCGCATCCCATTTTAGACAACTGGGCTAATTGAAAATCTGTTTCCACCCCTTCAGCCGTTACCGAAATATTTAAATGGTGCGCCAAAGTAATAATTGCTTCTACGATCTCAGCATTTTCCCCGTCCTCTCCAATACGACTAATAAATGAGCGATCGATTTTCAATGTATCAATCGGAAAACGATGCAAATAACTCAAGGAAGAATAGCCTGTGCCAAAATCATCGATACTGAGTTGAATTTCCCGTTGCTTCAGCTTCTCCAGAGCATTCGTTGCCAATTCTGGATTATCCATAATGGCACTTTCAGTAATCTCTAATTTTATATTTTTACTATCACAATTAGTCTTTATTAATATGCAATCAATTTGATCGATTAAAGTAGATTGATTAAATTGCTTGACTGACAAATTAACACTCATTTTAATCTGATGATTAATCCAGCCTTGTTTACACCAATACTGAAATTGAGTACAAGCTTCTTGCAGTACCCATAAACCAATAGGGACAATTAATCCCGTTTCTTCAGCAATGGGAATAAATGCACCTGGTGAAATAAAGCCTTGTTGGGGATGTTGCCAACGAATCAAAGCTTCAAAACCAGAAATATAGCCAGTTTCTAGGGAAATGATGGGCTGATAATAAAGCACAAATTCTTTATTTTCAACCGCCAATCTTAAATCCGTTTCAATCTGAAATCTTTTTTGCGTGTTTTGACGCATAAAAGCATCAAAAATTTGATAGCTTTTATGGCTCCCTTTTGCCCGATACATAGCAATATCTGCATCCCGGAGCAGTTGCTCTGGTTCTTGATAGTCAGGTGTACTAAAAACAATACCAATACTAGCATTTAAGAAAATTTCTTGTCGATCCCAATGGAAGGGCCAAGTTAAAGAATTTTTGATTTTTTGAGCTAGATTAATGGCAATACTAACATCGTCCATTCGATCGATGAGAATTGCAAATTCATCGCCTCCAAACCGGGCTAAAACTTCACTCGATCGCAAGCAAGATTGTAAGCGACGGGCTACAGAAATTAGCACATGATCGCCAACCAAATGTCCTAAAGAATCATTGACCATTTTAAAGCGATCGCAATCCATGAACAGCACGGCAAATTTATATTTATCATTAGATTTAAAGCGTTCTAATGCCTGAATCAAGCAATCCATAAACCAGACTCGATTAGGCAAACCAGTTAGAGCATCATGGGAAGCCATATGCAACAACTTTTTCTGGATTTTTTGGCGCTCTAAAATCTCAGATTCTAGCCTTTTATTCGTACTCATGAGTTGTTGATTCATGTTTTGCAGTTGCTGTGTTCGCACCTGCACACGGTGTTCTAACTCGCTATTAAGTTTGGTTATTTCTGCCTTAGCTTGGGTGAGTGCTAACTGATTTTCTATGCGGGCAATTACTTCTTCCAAATGAAAGGGTTTAGTAATATAATCTATACCCCCCACTTGAAAAGCTTTAACCTTATCAAGGACATCATCTAAAGCACTCAAGAAAATAACGGGAATATCTTTAGTCTGAGTATTCAACTTGAGGTGCTTACAGACTTCATAGCCATCCATATCCGGCATTTTGATATCTAACAAAATCAAATCTGGGGGAATGGTCTTAGCCGCAGTGATTGCCATTGGACCATTGGTCACCCCTCGCACCTTATAGCCTTCTTCTATCAAGCTATTGGATAACAGCCGTAAATTATTCAAAGTATCATCAACAATTAATAAATTTCCCTTAGAGGACATTTGACCCGGGTTATTCATGATTCAAATCACACTGAGCTATTTTCATAATTCGATCAAAACAAAATTGATCCACTAAACTAGCGATCGCCTTCTTTGCATTCCCATAGTCTTCTGACAATTGCTCTAAGAGTTTATAAATCCCATCTGCATCGGCTCCCGCAGCACAATGATACAGTTTGATGACCCAATCTTCAGCAATTCCCTCAAGATCGCTGGCCTCCAACCAATCATCCAGTACAGTTGGGGTACCATCAAGAATTGTGGTTAAACTGTCCATTGGCCCATAAAGATAACGAACTCCGAGATACTTCGCTATTGTCTCAAAAATTGCGCTCTCTTGGAATGGCTTGATCATACAATCATCACATTCGCAACAGCGATCGCAAATTGGCTCACTGAGGGGATGGTCAGTTAAGCCAATAATTATAGTGGCCTGGCCCTGCAAAGACTTACGGATTGTTTGGGTGGCTGCATATCCATTCATCACTGGCATTTGCATATCCATCCAAATCAAATGAGGTTGCCAAGACTTCCACACTTCGATGGTCTCTTGACCGTTACTCGCCTCGCGCACCTCAAAGCCAACAGCACGGAGTAACTTCACTAATAATTGCCGAATTTCCCACACATCCTCAGCGACCAAAATACGATAAGTCGGTTGACCAGGAGCTAGGCTAATGACGCGTAACGGCTTATGGGATAGGGGGACTTGCGTCGGATCGGCTTGCTCAAACGGTATATCAAACCAAAAGCAAGTACCGCCAGCAGCCGGACAAGTGAAGTGAACTTCTCCCCCCATCAATTGAACAAATCTCTGAGTAATGGATAATCCCAAGCCTGTTCCTTCTCCTGACTGACGACCTACACTCGTCTGTACAAAGGGTTCAAAAATCCTGTCTTGTTCTAGCATGGGAATCCCCGGGCCGGTATCTTGAACTTCAAACTGTAATCGATCAGGGTTTGAGGGTTTACTGACGTTCAAGATTACTTCACCTTGGGATGTAAACTTAATGGCATTACTTAAGAGATTAATTAAAATTTGACGTAATTTACTTTCATCTCCTTTCACCCATTGAGGGACATTGTCTTCACATTTTATCTGGAAATGCAAACTTTTTTTATAGGCTTTAAGGATAAACATATCTTTAGTTTTATCCAGCATTTTATACAGATCAAATCCAGAAATGTTCAGAGACAATTTACCCGATTCTATTTTTGATAAATCCAGAATATCATTAATCAATGACAATAGATGATAAGCTGAATTGTTAATGATCTTTAAAAAATCTTTCTGCTCGGTCACTACAACAGATCTGGACAGCAACTGAGTAAAGCCTAAAATAGCATTGAGGGGCGTGCGTAGTTCATGACTCATGTTTGCTAAAAACTCACTTTTGGCCTGATTTGCTGCATCGGCTGCTTCTTTGGCTTGTTTCATCTGAGACTTGGCTTTTAAGGCTTGAATGATCTGTTGGGATTTTTTCTCGATTTCTTTAACTGATTCCGCTTGTTTTATGGCAATCCCCAGTTGTTTTCCGAAGCGTACCATTGCCTTGATTTCCCAAGGCTTCCACGAGCGAGGATTTCCTGTCTGATAGGCAGCTAATAATCCCCAAAATTGCTCTCCCTGTAAAATGGGGGCAATTAAATAGGCTCGAATCTGTTGTTGCTGGAAGAATTCCAAATAGCAAGCAGGGAATCCGCGAGTGAAAACATCATTCGCTACATAACTCTCTGATACCTTACCTTGGGAAACCTGGGCTTGAAAAAAGCAATGGCTCAGTTGTTCGGTTAACTTTTGATAGGTATGGGGTAGTTTAACCAAAGATCGCTGATTTGGGCCTAAAGATTCTGCTACAAATTGACCCGTCCAATCCGGATTAAAACGATAGACGAGAGTGCGATCGCACTTCAACAACTGTCTGGCCTCATAGGTTACCGTCGTAAAAATCGTCTCTACATCTAAAAATGCCCGGGTTTTATCGACCACCATATCTACAGCCCGCTCAGTCTCTGCTTGCTGCTGCAACTGTCGTTGAATTTCCTTTTCCCTTTCTTGGGTTGCCTGTTGCAGCGCCACTTCCATCTGCTTGCGCTCATGGATATCCGAAACCACCCCAATTAACCGAGTGGGTTCCCCTATCCAATCCCGTACAATTGACACAGCGATATACACCCATTGCACCTTTCCATCTTTGCGGAGATAACGCTTTTCTAGGCTATAGGTCTGACCAATACCACTTAAGAGGTCTTCAACATAGGCTTCCTCAACCTTACGATCCTCTGGATGAGTCAATTGACGAAAGGTCATGTTAAGTAGCTCGGCCTCGCTATATCCCAACAATTGACAAAATCGTTGATTGACCTGTACTAATTGTCCACAAGGAAGAGTCAATGCAATCCCTACTGCTGCTTGATCGAAAATGGCCTGTAATCGTTCTTCTCGCTCCCATAAACTTAACTGAGCCTGTCGCCGCTCACTAATATCACGCAAACAGACAACTAAGGCTTCTTCCCGATCCCATTGCACTGGAGCTACACTAATTTCGCTCACGCCTAATACTTCTCCCTCACGAGTAATTTCAATCTCTGCGGTTTGTCCAACGACCATGGGCAATCCCAAAGGATAATCGATTAATTCAGAGAGGGGTTTATGGAGAATGTTCTTGGCTGCTGGGTTCGCAAATAAGACGGTTCCTTGCTGGTCTATAATCATTATTCCATCGGAGGTACTGTTAACCAGCGTTTGCCATCGAGCTTCAACTTTCCGTAGTTGCTCAGTCGTCTTTTGGTAGGGAGTCAGCACTTGAGCCAACATGATAAGGCCACCGACTTTTCGAGCATCAGTATACCAAGGGTAAATTTGCCAACTGATCCAGTCAACAGAACCATCGGCCTGATAAAAAGGATCTTCATTACACTGTTTAACCTCACCTGCTAAACAGTGTTGATGAATCTCTTTGCAGCTTTGAGGAAGGTCTGGAAAGACTTCATAGTGAGATTTGCCGATGATGTTCACTTCTTGTAAGTTATACATATTCAGCCATTGCTCGGAGACATACAGATAGCACATCTGACGATCAAAAATGGCGATCGCCCCTGGAGAATGCAATACGGATAACTTTAATAACTCCTCTTGTACCTTTAACTTCTGCTGTTGCCGTCGTACATAGCTATACCCAATCAGGAAATTGGCCCCAATTGCCCCAATTCCAGCAATCCAAGTCAGGGCGAACAATGTTTCGCTCCTACTTGAAGGGGCAGACTTAACCCGATCTCTTGAATCTAGAGAAGATGGATTAATCGCTAACCCTGATACTGGAACTCCAATTGCTAATATCAACAGGAGTCCAAGTAATATCCAATCCTTAGATGTTTGCCACAGATGATGGACGCGGGGACGCGGAGATAGCCTCTTGCCTATAGCCTCTTGCCTATAGCCTCTTGTCTTTTGCCTTTTGCCTAGCGCAAAGCGCTCTCTTCCCCACTCCATCATCCCCTACCTAAGTTCTCGATACTTGATTATTGAGCCTCAAGGCTTCTTGAGAGACTGCTACCAGGTCTTCAAACTGAAACCGATTGACCCAAGTGGCGATTGTCTGACGTAACTGAACCTGTTCTTCCGACAGATGCTCAAGAAGCTGTACAATTTGCTCACCATCGGCTCCTGTGGCAAAATACTCTAATTGTTCAAGCCATTCACGGGGCATCATGGCTAACTGGAAAGGATAAATTTCTCCTAGATCTCCAGAACTATGGCTTAAATCTTCAAGAATCTCATAGACATAATCAATCCCAAGATAGTACTTCATTTTCTCCAAGATCGCTGACTCTCGGAAAGGTTTACGCACAAAATCATCACATCCAGAAGAGAGAACTAAAACTTTTTCTTCCTCGAATACGCTCGCAGTCAAGGCAATAATGACCGTGGCTTGGCCGTGAAGATGTTGTTTAATGTACTCAGTAGCAGTATAACCATCCATGACTGGCATTCGCATATCCATCCAAATTAAATGCGGTTGCCAGTCTTCCCACACTTCAATAGCCTGTTGACCATTTTCGGCTTCTTGCACCTCAAATCCCAAGGGTCCCAGGAGTTGCAGCAAAAGTTGCCGATTGCTCCAGCGATCGTCAACCACTAAAATACGATAGGTTGGTTGACCTGGAACTAAACCGATCACCCTCTGATTGTGGGCAGACTGAAGACTGAGACTCTCTGCTAATTCTATGGTAATCTCAAATTCAAATCGGCTGCCCAGGGGAGAGTAAGCCACAGCAACCCGTTCAGAAGTGAGGTCTTTGGTCATGGTATCCGAGGAAGTCGGAGTAAATTGATATCCACGACTGATCGCCCGAATCTCTCCCCCCATCAATTCTATAAATTTGTGGGTCACACTTAGACCCAATCCAGTCCCCTGTTGGGAAATCTGTCCAGAACGGCTTTGGATAAACGGGATAAAGAGGCTAGAGAGTTCTTCTGGCTCAATGCCGATACCGGTATCTTCAACTTCAAAGTGGAGGTGATGGGGAGAAGTTCCCCGACTGACTCGTAAAACTACCCTCCCTTCAAAAGTGAATTTAAGGGCATTGCTCAGGAGATTAACCAGGACTTGGCGTAGCTTACCTTCATCGGTGCGGATATAGGCAGGCAGATCTCGATCGAGGTTGACTTCTAGGGTAATGCCTTTAACTTGGGCTTTGAAGGCAAATAATTCTTGTACAGTTTCGAGCAGATGTTTGAGGTCAAAGGTATTGCTATTCAGATGTAGATGACCGGCTTCTATTTTAGACATTTCCAGGACTTCGTTAATCAGTCCGAGGAGGTATTCGCTAGCTCGATGAATGATGTTGAGATGTTCGCGTTGTTGGGAGTTTTGCCCACAATGACGCAACATCAGTTGGGTAAAGCCAAGAATAGCATTGAGGGGAGTTCTGAGTTCATGACTCATGTTAGCTAGGAATTGACTTTTGGCTTGATTGGCTTCTTCGGCTGCTTGTTTGGCGTTTTCCAGTTCTAAGGTGCGCTCTTTTACTCGGTCTTCTAGACTATTGAAGGAATCTTGGAGTTGTCGAGCCATTTGGTTAAAGGAGTGGGAGAGCCATTCTAGTTCTCGAATCCCTGCCATTTTAATGGCGGATACTCCAATGGAGTTCAGTTTTCCTGGGGGGTTTGCGTCAGTAGTGCGGAGCGTTATTGCCTCACTGGCTGCGGCTAGGCTTAAAATGGGGCGGGTAATCCAATGGGCAGTGATAATACCCATACCAATGGCTACGATCAGAGAAATGACACATAAGACTATGGTATTGCGGGCATTCGTTTCTATCGCTTCCATAAAGTCGGCTTCAGAAACCACCACCACGATTAACCAATCGAGACCATAGCGATCTTGATAGGGCATCACTTGTACGAAGTGATGTTCTTTCTGGAGATAAAAGTCGAGGTGTTGGATGTTTTGAATTTGATCGAGCGATCCTAGAGATTTTAATAAGTGAGAAGTGGTTGCTTGAATGATTGGATCTTGGCTTTCGCTGGCATGAATGCGTTGGGCAACTCCGTTTTCAATAACAAAGGGTTGAGGCAAGCTGGAACTGGCGACTAAGTTCCCGGAGCGCTCCAAAATAAAGGTTTGCCCCGATTTCCCGATTTTGAGGGTAGCCAGAAATTCACTAATTTGGGTGAGAAAAAAGTTATTGCCTAAGACTCCAATCAAGTTCCCGGCTTCGTCACGAATGGCGACACTGGCAGGGATAGCCATACGAGGATAGGCATGGTAAGTAAAGATGGGTCCCCAAACTTCTTGTTCGCTTTCGACGGCAACTTTATACCAGGGGCGATCGCGGATCGGAAAATTGGGGGCTTCGTTAATGAGTTCAATCGGACGATTGTGCTCATTGAGCCAATGAAATTGAATGCTGCCTCCCGTTGCTTTACCTGCTCTCATCAGTTGCAGTCGATCGTCGCGTCCATGGGCAATACCGATAAACTCGTTTGTCTCACTGCCAAAGAATACGGAGTCAATGCGATCGAAGCGTTTTATTTGTTTAATAAAATGGTTTTGCAATTTGGGAAAATCTTCTATTTGCAAATATCCTAATTCCAAAGTATCTAGAGTGACCTGATTAACTTGATGGGGAATACTCAGGTATTCCGAGAGTTTTTGATCGATCCGTTGACTAACTTCATAGCGCAATTGCGTCGCCACTTCATTGACTGCTTTTTTTCCATAGCGGACAGAAAACCATCCGGTTAAACCAACTGCTATCACGATCTGGAGAACAAACGGGATAATCAGCAATAATTTCAAGGGGATCTTGGCACTCAGATTCCAGCTATTTTGATGATTTAAAACAGCCATATAGGTTGGTCAACCATTTAAAAATAGAACTTTTTTTTAAGTTATCTTAAAAAAAATTTTCGGGAAACCCACAAGGGATCGATTGAGATTGAGGGGAAAGGGATTGAGATCTGAGTTTATTGACCTAAGAGCCAATAGGTAAACATTTCTCCTTTACCCTTAACGTCTATTTTACCCCGTTCGTGAAAATGATAGTTATTTCTTAACAATTCATAAGTTTGATGGGTAACCTGAATCTGGCCCGGTTTCCCTTGGGACTCCATCCGAGAAGCGACATTAACCGCATCTCCCCAGAGATCGTAAATGAATTTGCGCGTCCCAATTACTCCAGCAACAACGGGGCCAGTATTAATACCAATACGAATTTGGAAGGGTTGATTAAAGGGGGTTTGAAACTGACGGATAATATTTTGCATCTCTAGGGCCATATTGGCGATCGCCTCGGCATGATCTCGACGAGGTAGGGGGAGTCCTCCCGCCACCATATAGGCATCACCAATGGTTTTAATTTTCTCTAAATTATATTTTTCACAAAGATGGTCAAATTGAGAAAAGATGCGATTGAGTAATTCAACCAATTCATGAGCCTGTAGATTGCTCGATAGGGGAGTAAATCCGACGAGATCGGCAAATAAGATGGTGACGGACTGAAATTGTTCGGCAATGACGACCCCAACTTGGCGATCGCTCAGGTCGTTCTGTTTGAGTTTGTCGGCGATCGGTTGAGGTAAAATATTTAAGAGTAATTTCTCTGATTTAGCTTGTTCAAGTCGGAGCGCATCTTCTGCATTTTTGCGTAAGGTAATATCATCAATTACGCCTAATAAGCCAATGACTTTCTGATTGGCATCATGAATGGGAATCTTACTAATGTCAAGCCAAATGGGTTCACCATCTTTTCCGGGTTTAACTTTTTTGGCAATCATGTGCAATTGAGGGGTATCGGTTGCCATAATTTCCTGGTCTTTGGCTCGAAATTGATCGGCCAAATGACGCGGTAATAGGTCATAGTCTGTTTTGCCGATGACGATTTCTGGACTCTCTAATCCGGCGGCTTCTGACCAATTGGAATTACAGCCTAAAAAGACGCAATCGGTATCTTTCCAAAAGACTTGTTGGGGAATATTATCTAAAATCAGGCGTAAATAGTGTTGTTGTTCGCGCAGAGCGGCTTCACTATGCTGTAGGGCTAACCATGCTTTGTGGCGATCGCTAATATCATAGGCAGCATAGAGCAGACAAGGATGCCGATTCCATTGAATTTTTTCAGCAGATAATAAGAGGGTTTTGATCTCTCCAGAGGCGCTTTGTAGTTCGACTTGTTGATGGCGTAAGGTTCCTTCGTTTTCTACAGCTTCGACTAAGCGCTGGTGTTCTTGAGGATTAACCCAGAATTGAAGTTCGGTTTCTTGATGGTGAATGAGGGTTTCTGGGGAATATCCCAAGATTTCACAAAAGCTATCATTAACTTCTAATAAGCGACCATCGGCGATCGCACTAATAAAAAGCGGATGGGGACTTAAGCGAAAGGCGGTTTGAAAATGCTCTTGGGCTTCTTTTAAGGCTTGGGTGCGTTCATGAACCTGAGTTTCTAAGTTTTGATTCATTTCTTCCCAAGCTTGGAAGGAGATATTGAGTTGATAGACCATCTGATTAAATCCTTGGGCAAGTAGATTTAATTCCTCAATCCGTCCCCCATAGATTTTGGGAGCAATTTCTCCTTTGGCAATTGCCTTTACCCCGTCGCTGAGTTGGGAAATGGGACGAGAAAGCCAGCGACAGATGAGTAAACCCAATCCTAAAGCACCGATTAAGGCTATTGCACAGAGGGCGATCGTTGTCCGGGTATTGGCATGAATCTGAGCCATAAAATCGGCTTCGGGAATAATCACCACAACGACCCAATCAAGCCCCTTTAAATACTCTTCTGAGGAGTCTAGATTATGGCCGACGGTAGTCACATCAAGAAAATAGCGTTTTCGTTGCCAAGTCATCATCAGGTCTTGATGATCTTGGAGGGAAGCTAAGGCGGTGATATGGCTGGCAGCGTTCTGAATTAAAGGATTTTGACTTTGAGAAGCTTTAATTCGTTGACGACCTTCTGGAGTGTCAATAAAGGGCAATTCCGGGGCAGAACTAGCCACCAGTTTACCGGAGCGTTCCATAATAAAGGCTTCTCCAGTGGCGCTAATCTCTAAACTGGCTAAAAAGTCACTAATTTGGGTGAGAGTATAGTCTACACCTAGGACTCCTTGGAGATTTCCTTGGTTGTCATAGAGGGGTAAAACGGGGGTAATTCCTAAATCCTCGGAAGCAGCAAAGAGGTAAATGGGTGACCAAGTGGCGGTTTTCGCTTGGACTGCGGCTCGGTACCAGGGACGGGTACGCGGATCGTATTGGGTGCTGCGGATAAGGTCATCGGTGGGATTTCCTTGCTCGTCTAAGGGATAGATGTTGCGGAATGGGGCACTATTGCGATCAAGGCGATAAACGCGGGGGGCGGGGTCGCGGTTGACCATGATAAAGTCGCCTTGGGTGTTGCTATAGTAGAGCGATCGCACCCAGGGATGGATTTGCACTTGTTGCCAAAAGTAGGGTAGAGCCAGATCGAAGTTGTCGGGGTCAAAGTGTTCAGTGGCGATCGCCGCTTCATTCATCTTCAGAAATAAATGGGGCGTATCGGCAAACCGTTTCAGATGTTCTTGAATGCGATAGGTGACTTCCCAACTCAAACGAGTCGCCAACTGATTGACCGATTGTTGACCATTGTGAAACGACAGATAGCCAATCAATCCCACCACTAAACATAATTCCAATACAAAGGGAACCACCAACAGGAAGCGCAATGACAAGGTTGAATTACCTTTTAAGGAAAGAGAAATCGGTTGTTTGGTGGACATTATTGATCGGCCCAAGGACTATTGATCATGATACTCATCCTTTTGGGAGACTCCACTGACTTCTATCACTGGCTCAAAAAGGGTCTAAGACAGTTCAATTTCGAGCTTCCGTAAAATCCCGTAATCAGCTTCTCGCTAATTCAGTAATTCTACAGAACTCTATTCCCAGTGTATCGAACAATCTTCATGGAAGGTTTACAATATAAATCCTTAAATTGCCCTAGCCTATATAGAGAGCTTCTAAAAAATAGCAGTATCTCCAATCATGCTTACGTCTTCCTCAACTTCTCCCGAATTTAATTCCTCCGCCGAAGAATTTTCATTCCTGGAGCGTTGCCGAGATTTGATGGCGCTTCTTGAACTAGACGAGACCGATAAACTCGAAGGGAATTATTCCCTTGAGGATTTCTTGTATCTACAACAAGCTATTCGTGAAAAGTTGGCTCAATAGAGATAGCGCAGCGCTTCGCGCTAGGCAATAGGCAATAGGCAGTAGGGACAAGTTGGCTACGTCTTAATTTTTAAATTTATAGGGCTGCGCGCTGTTGATTGCTGGTTCGATATCAAAGGTGTAGCAAAGTGCTTTACGGATTTTCCTCAATGATTCCCTATTCCCCATTCCCCATTCCCTATTCCCTATTCCCTATCCCTTATCCCCTACTTTTGCCAATAAAGGGCTGCGGCATAAGCTAAGGTAACCACACCAACAGCAATAGCGCTTTCATCGACTTCAAATTTAGGATGATGAAGGGGATAATTGGTCTTATGAGCATGGCCAACTCCCAAACGGAACATACTACCAGGAGCATGATCTAAATAGAGGGAGAAATCTTCAGCACCGAGAGACGGTTCAAGCAGATTAATGACGCGATCGCCCCCCAACGCTTCTTTCGCAGCCGTTTCGATTAATTGAGTCACGTTTCCATCATTTTGTACCGAAGGAACCAGGCGACGATAGCGAAACTCATAGGTCGCACCATAACACTCGCAAACACTCTTAACAATCCCTTCAATCCACTGGGGTAACTGGGCGCTGGTTTCTGGATGGAGCGATCGCACTGTTCCCGTTAACTGCACCTGATCGGCAATCACATTATGGGCCCGACCCCCACTAATTTGGCCAAACGACAATACCACCGGACGCAAGGGATTTTGAGTGCGACTAATAGCCTGTTGCAAGCTAGTAATAATCTGAGCCGCAATCCAAATTGCGTCTTTAGCCTCATGGGGCCTAGCCCCATGGCCCGATTCCCCCATAATTACCAATTCCAGCTCATCAGCCGCCGCCGTCAGTGCGCCATAGCGCACGCCAACTGAGCCAGCAGGAATGGTTGGATAGACATGAACCCCTAAAATGGCCTCCACATCTTCCATTGCCCCTCCCTCGACCATCCAGCCCGCTCCTTGGGCGACTTCTTCCGCTGGTTGAAAAATAAACCGTACCGTACCGGGTAGGGATAGGCCCAACTCAGATAAAACCATAGCTGTGCCTAACCCTAACGTAGTATGCACATCATGGCCACAGGCGTGCATAACCCCAGTTTGGCGAGAGGCAAATTCTAAATTCGTACATTCATTAATCGGCAGCGCATCCATGTCAGTACGAATGGCTAAACATCTAGCCCCCGTTTCTACCCCTGGCAATTCACCAATCACTCCCGTTTTGCCCACATCCTCTTTAACATGCAATCCAGCCGAAGATAGTACCCCCGCAACGTAGGCAGCGGTTTGCCGTTCTTGGCCGCTCAGTTCAGGATGAGCATGGATATGGCGACGAATTTCAATCAGTCGGGGGGCGATGCGAGCAGTGAGGTCTTGGATTTCAGAGAGCATGGTCAAAGACAAACGGGCGTTAGACAATTTGCTTAAACTATAACAAGATGTTAGAGATTAGAGTATCCGGATAACGTTTCGACATAACAGGATTTCCTGACTTTATAAATACCCTCTTAGGGATGAGAGTGAAGTTGGAGGCGATCGCCCTGAAATTGAACCCTTTGCTCACCCACTCGCACGACTGAATTTAAGCCACGTCCCTCAACTTTAATTGGTGGTGCATTCCCCTTCTGCACCGTCATCACGACAAAAAACTGGTTATACCCCGATGCTTTAATTTTACCCCCCGTTTCCGTGGTTTCATAGGTTAACTTCACCGCTTCCGGCAGAATAAACCGACCGTTTAGAGTGGCTCCCGAATCGGATGTAATCGTAAATCCCTGGCTTTCTAGGGTTACCTTTCCTGCGGTATGCATCACCCAGAGCGTCGGGACTAAACTCTGTTCAAACCGGTCTACCACTGCAAATAATCCAGGGACACCCGATCGCCCCGTATAATCAACCGCAAAAGACCTAAGCCAGTTTTTATAGCCCAAAGTCACTATCCCCGATCCACTGCGATCGGACTCAAAAAAGAGGAGTTTCGAGCCATGATTTCCCTTAACATTGGGCACAACTACCACATTTTCATCTTCTCTTCGTCCTTCACTAGGGCCGGCGATCGCCCATTGTTCTCCTAATCCCCAAATCCGAAAACTCCCGGCATCTGGAAATGACCAAGACCCCGTGTTTCTCGATTCACCTTTTAAATAAATACTGGTAATAAAATCATTTTTATCTTGCCATTGATTCCGAAACACATAAAACTGCTTTTGCTCATCCACAAACACTCGGTCAAAAATCTCTACAGGGTTCTGCTCTGCCACATCATCTGGATATCCCACTAAGGCATAAATCGCATCATGGGGAGTATGCTCATGAATGCCAAAAGTGCGATCGCCCTCCAACCCCCAATGACGATCAAAAAACCAGACCAGCGCCGGAAGGAAGCGATCGGAAGTCACCGGAAAACCCAAAGTAAACAATGACCCATCTGGCCCTAATCGGTGTCGGCCATATGTCGGAACTTTAACCCCATTGTCCTGATTAACCATCCGCATTAGATAATGAGGTAAAATCCATTTCATCTTTCCTTCACTGACCCAATCTTTACCCAAAACTCTCTCATAGGCTTGCAGGGCTGGCAAGAGCTGATACAACGATTCACGAGTATACAAATCTCCTTCTGTACCAAAAGTGCGATCTCCCAGAGCAAATTGTATATAGCGCTCGATATTTCGCTCGGCAACCTTTAACCAATACCATAAATCTTCAGAATCCTGATAAAACTGATTATTGGGAAAAAATTCCTGGGGTTCTTGCCAAATTGCTAAAGCGGCCAACAGCGCTGCCGAACGCGCTCTAGCATTCCAATTACTCGCAGCATTGCTATTCCATCCCTTACTCGGTGAATCTCCATTCACCAAATGAACAATCTGCATCGCTAACCAATGGGTTACTTGCTGACGCTGTTCTTGTGTCCAACTCGAGTAACATAAATCATAGGCTAAAGCAATACCTGTGACTGCATTGGAGCGTTCGAGTAGCCGAGGTGGAGGGTTCTCCATCGTCTTCTGAACCAATTCCCATCCTTGAATAGCACTTTCTTGATTTTCATTCAATATGGATAAGAAACAATGACCTGCCCCATGGTATCCACTATTGGGGCCATAACCCTCATAGTAAATCGTTCCTTGAAGCACCCGATTGAGTTGGGTAAGGATAGCTTCACCATAGGGAGTTTTCGCTTTTTGACGTAATTGGGGTAGTTGGTCTCTAGAAAACACTAACCGGGGGTGTTCTTGGGGAGTAATGGGTTGGTAACTAGGGATAGGATTTGGCCATTGAGAGGTTAATGTTCCCTGTACTGATCCCAACAGCAATTTATCCTTAAATTTTCCTGTATAGCTTCCCACCAGTTTCCCTTCGTGGGGAAATAATTGGATTTCATACTCTGCCGTATTCATTTCAGATCTCCAAGGATGAGACTTAACCTGAAGTTTCAAGTGTAATCGCCACACCGAATCAACAGACAGATCTTGGACTACACCCTGATGGTCTACTTCTTTATTAAACCGAGGAGAATATCCCCACACCTCTGGTTGACACTCGCCTCTATCGCACGTTAAATCTAAAGTAATATCTTGATAAACTGGTTTTTCTTCCCAGAGTTTCCAGACTCCATGTTTGAGACGAATGTGTAAATTTCCGGAGAGAACAGTTGGATCGATTGGTCGTAACTGTACGCCCTGCGATCCCCCTATGAAAAATAACATGCTGGTTACTAAAAGTAAGTTAAGTTTCATAGAAGTAATGGAAATCGAAAAATCTAGACAATCTGGTCATACCATTTCTCTATATAGCACTTTTTACTCAGCAATAGGCAACAGCTTAAAGTTTTGGAACCTAAGCCATACAAGCTATTGCAAAGCAAGCCTATTCTCTATTCCCTAGCGCGAAGTGCTATATAACCCTTGTTGACCAGTTTATCACTTCCCTTTATCACTGCCTAGTCAAAGAGTGACAGCCGTTTATTCTATTCTCGAGTAGAGTCTAATTTTTATGCGCCCATGTACCACAACCTCTTCCCTAACGCGAAGCGCTATAATAGCTTTCACTGACCTGTTGTAGTTTTCTAAGTTCCCGATGGACACTAATGCCAATTTCTAAGGTTTCATTAATTAAGCGCCCATAATGACTTTCTTGACCTTGGATATCAAAATCAATTAAATCAGACAAATTACGATCCAATTGATCGAATAAATCATCGGGTAATTTGACTTGGTGATACTCGCGCACTAATCGTTCTGCTTTTAGGGCATGGATAAAGCTATCTTTAGTAATTCTTAGCGCTTCAACCATTTGATGACGATTCCCACTATCTTGCTCCATGTACCCATCTGTAATTAATTGATCTATACGGTAAAATATGGTGACTATGCGTTCATAGTTATCCAATTCATTTAAAAGAGTAAGTAAGTAGATTAAAGGTTTGGAATTCAAATAAACGTAGAGATTGATAATCAGAAACAAAAAAGCAGATAACCCCAAACTGGAGACGATGGGTATCCAGTAATTGGGATTAGTGCTATTCCAGGAGTTTTTGATGGTCAGTAAAGTAGTACCGGAAGCAATCACCAAAGTTAGGAAAAATAAGCCTAACTCGAGTCCTGAAAATCTCAACAGAGCCGCATTTCGTTTTTCATCGTTGGATTCCTGATGACTGACTTTCGCCCAAACTCGATAGTATTCTCCAAGAAAACTATCATGGATGGAAATTCCACTAATGTTTTGCAGGGTTTCATCGGATATTCGCAGGTCTTCTAAGTCTGAATTCATAAATATTCTGACGCAAAATAAATAAAATCAGTTAAACAAGGCAAGAAAAGATCTAAAAACTGCACTATAGAAATTACTTTCTAAGGGACGGAAGAGTTCAAAGGCTTTGCCTGGAGTTCCCATGAACGGTCGTAGTGTCCAACCCAGTTGACTACCAATAATACCATATAAGAATAACCAGCCTAAGAGGATTCTATGGCGAATTTTATAGCCAATGTCATCGGCTTTCATCAATTGTTTCATCCCTTCATAAAAGAACTGAATACCGAAAAATCCAGTGACTCCTAAAATGAGGACGTTGAGAAGCAGATAAAAGTGGTAGTCGGGGATACTTAACAGGAAGAAAACGGTGATGGGAGCAAAGCCACAAAGTAAAATACTAATCAATCCCATGGCACTCATGAGTAAACAGAGGTACTGTTCGGGATTACATTTAGAGCCAAATAAGACATTAAATAGATAGAGCGTAGGGAAACAAATAATTAAGGTGAGTAGATATAGAGCAGGTAGTTTGATGGCTGAAACTAAGGACTGATACCAATGACCATAGGCTCCCATGATCAATCCATAAAAAGCAAAAAATATGGAGCTAGAAATGAATAAGCCAGTAATTTTAGATTTGATTTTAATGCCTTTGTAAATTTCCTCCATGAATGAGTTTCGCTCCCGTAGCATCTGCATGACGATGGCAAAATAATTCATGACTATTGACTCCTGAAGTGATATATTATAATAGAATGACTTCAAAAGTAATCCTTAAGTTCCCATTTTCCATTTTAAGCTGAATTTTGGGGATTCATATTCAAGTTATGAAATATTTAATCTTATTTAAGATCTTAGGGATAGTGGGTATCTGTGCGCTAGAGCAAGGTTCAGGAAGAATATTAGGTACAGATGGGGCGATCGCGTTTGAGCCAGCGGACATCGAAGCGATGGGTCGCCTTATTGCCCAACCCGTACAGCCTCTGCGTAGTGTTCCCCCAGGAATTCCACCGACTCAACAATTATCAGAACATACCAGAGCAGTGAAAGCCGTTGCGGTCAGTGCCAATGGTCGCCTCATTGCCAGTGCTGGGGAAGAGAATCAAATTTATCTGTGGGATTTGTGGGAAAACCGGTCTAGTGGACTGCTCAGAGGTCATACGGAAGCGGTGTTAGCGTTGGCCATGAGTCCACGGGGTAAGTTAATGGTTAGTGCAGGTTTAGACCGCACCATTAAAGTGTGGAATACTCAAACTAGGCAAGAAATTACCACGTTTAGGGGACATCGCAATGGTATTTTAGCCCTAGCGGTGAGTCC
The DNA here is from genome assembly GCF_028330985.1 of Roseofilum reptotaenium CS-1145. Taxonomy (NCBI): domain Bacteria; kingdom Bacillati; phylum Cyanobacteriota; class Cyanophyceae; order Desertifilales; family Desertifilaceae; genus Roseofilum; species Roseofilum reptotaenium. The sequence goes on from NZ_JAQMUE010000100.1 coordinate 98,901, forward strand.
CGATGGACGAATTTTAGCCAGTGGTGGCTTAGATCGGACTATTCATTTATGGAATCTGGAAACGGGAAAGGCGATCGGAATTTTAGAGGGTCATGAAGATTGGGTACAAGCGTTAACATTTACTCCTGATGGCCATACGTTAATTAGTGGCAGTGCGGATGCAACCATTCGGTTTTGGAATCTGTACACGGGTGAGGAAAAACAGGTTTTGGAGTCTCCAACAGGTGGGGTTTTAGCATTAGCTCTGAGTGAAGATGGAAGGATTTTGGCTAGTAGTGGCTTTGAAGAGGCGATCGCCGTTTGGAATGTGCCTAGGGGAGTAGTGGAAACCCTATTAACCGGTCATCGCATGGGGGTTTTGTCCCTCAAGTTTAGTCCCACAGGGAATATTTTAGCCAGTGGTAGTGATGATGGGACGGTGAAGTTGTGGAATATGGATACTGGATCTCAAATGCAGACCTTTTCGGGTCATAAAACGGGAGTAAGCGCGATCGCCTTTACCCCAGATCGTCGCTCCTTAATTACTGGGGGAGACGATAGCTTAGTCAATCTGTGGAATCTCGATACTCGCCTATTTCCCGACAATTTTACCCCCCATGACGATACGATTTCTGCTCTCGGATTTACGGGGACAGGAGATTTATTAATTAGTGGCAGTTTAGATCAAAGTGTGAAGATTTGGCCCGTTACTGAACAGGATAATTCTTCTCCTCTACATACCGTTTCGAGTCATGAAACTTCGGTTTGGTCTTTAGCCATCAGTCCTATTCAACCGGTGATTGCCAGTGGTAGTTTTGATGGCAAAATCAAGCTGTGGAATTTAGTTACGGGACGGTTAATTGAGACCCTCACGGCCCATCAGGGAGGAGTGTATGGGATGGCTATTAGTGCCGATAGTCAACTGTTGGTCAGTGGAGGAGACGATCGCACCGTCAAATTATGGGATCTGCAAACAGGAGCATTGTTGAAAACCCTAGGCGGCCCCAGACAAACGATTTATACGGTAACGTTAAGTGGCGATCGCCGTTGGTTAGCCTGTGGTAGTGCCGATGGTATGGTTCACTTGTGGGATTTAAGTCGCTTAGAATTAGTCTCCAGTTTTCCAGCTCATCGGGGTGCAGTATACGGGTTAGCACTGACCAGAGATGGTAAATTGTTAGCATCAGGAGGAGAGGATGGTCAGGTGCGGGTGTGGGATTTGCGACTAGTGGAACAGGAAAAGCGAGAGATTCCCACCAGTCGTCGTCTACAAAAAAATGGCTCTCAGGTGCGATCGCTCGCTATTACTCAAGATGCCCGATATCTGATTACCGGGTCAAGTACCGGAGAGGTCAAGGTTTGGAACCTGGTGAACGGTGAGTTACTGCATACCTTAAGGGGTCATACTGGAGGCGTTTCAGCACTCTCTATTCACCCAAATAATCGCACTGTAGCAACGGGCAGCACCGATCAAACCATTCGCCTATGGGACTTGATCGCGGGTAAATCCCAGCAAGTTTGGCGTTAGGGGATCATAATAGAGGTTAGGTTTATTTTTACTGAGGAGTGTGCGATCGTGAACAGTCAATCTTTAGCTCACTATATTGAAGCCACCGATGGCATCTCAAAACCCTGGTTACTGCTCCAGTTGCGGTTAAAAAAGTTGCAAGAGCGTCGCCAAGAACTTGCACCGGAAGAATACATGCAACAATTGACCGAAATTCACCAAGATTTAATGAAACTTGGCGAGTGGTGGAAAGGAATCGAAGATCAAGTTTTTTAGCGTTGAGGGAAACCCTGACCCTGCTCGAAGAGAGAATCAAATCTCAATTATGAATGACCCTCCTTCATCCTAATGATCCTCATAATTTCCTCTGAAAATCTCTGGGAGGCTCCTGTAGGACCGATTCGATTTTGACCGTTTTCAAGACAAGTTTGCAAATAAGACTCATCCCTAAGAATATGCAGAATTTTTGCGGCTGCTTCTGCTAAAATAGCAGGAGTCGCTGGCCCCGTCCCCACGGTTGTAATAGATGGCCCTAAAAGCCGCATTTGGGCTTCCGCAAATCGATAGGTAAATTGGGGGCCTTTACCGGCAATTTGGACAATAGGTTTACCTAATCCGACCGCTTGTTCTACGGCGGTTCCTGCCATGCCAATCACCAGATTACACTGATGGAGAATGTCGGGGAAAGCATCGAAATGATAGTGAACTGTGGTCTGGTTTTTGGTAAGTTTTCCGGGTGTATAGTCCCAGCCTTCTTGAGTTGCTAGTGCTTGTAATTGCGTCTGGTGAATATGGGGAACTAAGGCCGCTTGAAATTGTAGGGGTTGCTGGGATGAGAGTATTTCACACAAGCGCAATTGTAGGGTAAAGTTTTCTAAGGCTTCGGGAAGACGACTGCCAGGGAAAAGGGCAATCATGGGTTGATTGGGGTGTAGATTTAAGGGTTTTCCGGTTGGCGTGAGAGTGTCCATAAACGGACAACCAATAAATGTGGTTTTGGGGAATCCTTGTTGCTGTAAATCCCTGGCAGTAAAGGCATCGCGGGTATAAATTTTTTGGCATTGCGGCGATCGCAAACACTGCGCCGTCAACCATGGTAACTTAACCTTACCCTCATAGTAACTGGAGGTCGAGACCACAAACGCTAGATAAGGACGACCCGTTAACTGAGCTAAACCAATGGGAACAATATCCCCAACCGCCACTAACAGGTCACACTGCCGACTATAGCGCTTCAGCGCCCGAATTTGCCGCCAGGTTAACCCAATCAAACCTGAAAATAGGTCTTTAATTAGATAAAGCGGATTCATATACCATATTCCGCCAGAAGGAAGGGTGCGCGTCGGGCCAATAATGGGCACACCTAAACCGCGATAGGCTCCCCCTGCACCCACGAAAGGCATTGCCCCAACCTTCATCTGGGGATAAGACTCTTGCAAAGCCTTGACTATTAAACTGCCATTGAGGTCTTCCCCATGACCATTACTGAGGAACAGTAGGGATGAGTGATGCATAATATAAGGCTTCGCGCTAGAACAAGGCTTTCATTTTAGCACTCGGCGATCGGGTATAATCTCCTTGTCAAAACGCAACGAGAAAGGGAGATCATGCCTAGCCAAAATCAATTAACCCGCGACCAAATTCAACGGCCTCAACTGAATCTCTTGGCAAGAATGGAAGTAGAGGGAAAAGAGATCGCTGATATCAAAGATGACGACCTTTACGATGCGATTGAAAATATCGCCCGCAATGAGCCTGTTCACACTTTACTGGAAATTGGATCTTTTACGGGGCAAGGCAGTACGAAAGCCTTCGTTACGGGGCTGCTAGAAAATCCTTGTAAGCCCCATCTATTTTGCATTGAAGCAGTTGACAATCTGTTTTTTGAGTTAGACAAACGCTACAGAGACTATCCACAAGTTCACTGTTACCATGGGTCTACGGTTGCAGCAGAGGATTTCCCTTCTCCCGATAGAGTAAGCATTTTTTATGAGAATTATCCTCAAGCTTTGGAACAGCCCTCAGTTGAAATACTCTTAGAATGGTTAGAGCAAGATCGGAATTACATTAAGGTTAACGATATTACTCCCCACATTATTTCTATAATCCAACAAGAATACAAAATCGAACATTTTGATGTGGTTTTAATTGATGGCTCTGAATTTACTGGCGAGATAGAGCTAAAACAAGTTTACGGTGCTAAGATCATTATTTTGGATGACATCAACACTTTTAAAAACCATAATAACTATCATCGTTTAACAACAGATCCAGGCTATTTTGCCATGACTTATAATCCCTCTCTAAGAAATGGTTATGCTATTTTTTATCGAATGGACAATGTATCTTCATAAAAGCTAGAAATATCGATAATGTTCTGCCCTACCCTAGGATAAACTTACATTTTACAAGATGCACCAGATTTGCGATTCAACCTAGACAGCTTCTACGTGCAGCCGACTATCGTTTAGGATTAATTTAAAAACGAGATGTTCTGATGAGAGCATTTGCCTCCTTAAGTCATCTGGAATATAATCCATTGTTTTTAATCGTGCCTTTAAATCTAGGAAACTGTGACAACCCACTGTGGCAAATTCTCTGCTTTCGATAGCATCCTTGGCAAGTCGAAGAGTAAAATCATTTTCTGAGTGATCGTGAATAAAATCGCAGCTTTTTAAATGTCTGGATATAACTCGTTCGGGATGAAATTTCATAGCAAAGTGATAGTAAATCACATATTCAGAAGCCGCATTCCACTTCTCAAACTTTACATTGTCTATAAATACTTGCCAAAATTCTTTTTGATGAGTGTTTTCAACCCTAAAAAAGAGTTTCTTGACAATATCTCGGTTCAGTAAAACATGATGGTGCATACCACTAAATGGGTTAACTGGATGCCAACCCGGAATCAACCGTTTGGCAAAATCAATATGACTGTGTTGATATTCTTCTGGATAATTCTGGGTGTTGAGTAACCACTGAAAAGGATATCCATAAGAAAAAATTGCCTGATTACGATCAGTTAAAAACATCAAATCTTGACTCACAAAGAAGTCAGAATCTAAAATTAAAGTATGGGGTTGTAAGTCAGGAATAACTTCAAAGACATAGAATTTCAAGAGCTGCTGATAGTACCAAGAACTATTGTTGTATTGACTTTTTTGATATTGTAAACGCTCTTTAATATCGTCAAGACTAAATGGATAAGTTGCTTCATCAATCCAGTGAATAGAGTGATGGACTAGAATGTTTTTTTTGCAGTTCTCTTGGCAGGCAATAATATAAATCCTATCGATTGGGGTTAGGGAATGGGCTAAAACTCCTTCTATACATATCGGAAGTTTTACCCTATCTTTCGCAGCAACAGGAATAACAACATCAATTTTTGATAGCATAAGCTAAAAAACCTGAGTTCGGGATCAGCAAAGAAGGATGGAGTAAGCTGAACTCAGAGAGTGACAACAGGTTTGAATCTAAGGTTAAGCTTGACTTTGAGAATTTAAGCTAGCAAAAAAAAATCAGCGGTTTTTTGGGCAAGTAATCCTCTAACCTGATATTATCGTGATGCGATCGCGAAGCGAAACGGAGTTTTATCGCGACCTTTCAGTTGATGTTTTCAGCAAAATACCATCGAAAAAAGTTGCTATAGCGACCTTTGAGCTGCCTTGTCACCCCTTGAGATAGAGTCTAGCTAATTATCTCACACTAATTTATGGATTCTGTACAATTTATGGATTCTGTACCGGGTTTTCCCTTGTCCCTTTTGCTTGCCCCTCGCCTACAACCTTAACTTGTTACCGATTACCAATTACCTATCACCAGCGCGTAGCGCCATAAAAAGGGCGGGTATTGCCTAAAGCCTTCCCGCCACCTGGTCACCAAGGAGAAACCATACAGTCATGACGAGTGACTTAGACCGCAAGTTCCCAACTGGGACAAAAATCTGTCTGAAGAGCGTTAAGTGTTAATAATCATTTGCCTAGGAAATGCGAATCTATATCAATTCTTCACGGGCAGTGCTAGCGTAAAAGTAGTTCCTTCTCCGAGTTGAGAGGTAAATTTCAGGGTTCCTTGATGTTTATCTTCAATAATTTGCCGGGAAATTGCCAATCCTAGTCCTGTACCTTTATTAATCCCTTTAGTTGTAAACAAATAATCAAAGACTTTCTGTTGAATTTCGGGTTTCATGCCGGCTCCATTATCTTGGATGTCAATTGTGACTTGATGGTTATTGGCATCACAACTTGTAGTAATCAGAATTTCATTCGGCTGATTTTGAATTTCCTCATAAGTTTTCCCTTGATTAGAATCTTCTAGGGCATCAATCGCATTCGCTAACAGATTCATAAACACTTGATTCAATTGGCCGGGATAGCAAGCAATAAAGGGTAACTCTCCATAGCTTTTAGTAATTTTAATTTCGGGTCGATAATCTTTCGCTTTCAGGCGATGCCTGAGAATCATAAGGGTACTATCAATTCCATCATGACAGTTAAAAGAGACTTTTTGATCGCTATCGGCACGGGAAAAGGTACGCATGGACTGACTAATAGAAGTAATGCGATTGGTTCCTTCTTCCATCGATTTAAGTAATTTGGGAAAATCTTCCTGTAAATAGTCAAATTCAATTGCATCTAATTCATCAAGAATTTCATCACCGGGTTCAGGATATTTTTCTTGATATAGTTGAATGAGTTGAATTAAGTCTTGGGCATAACTTTTGGCTTCCGCAATATTGCCCGCAATAAAACCGACTGGATTATTGATTTCATGGACAATGCCGGCTACCAGTTGACCCAAAGACGACATTTTTTCTGTCAAGACTAATTGAGATTGAGCTTTTTTGAGTTCTGCGGTTCGCTCTTCCACTTTTTGTTCCAATGATGCATTTACACTGGCCAGTTCTTGAGTGAGAGATTGTAACTGCAAATGAAGATTGATTCTCGCTAAAACTTCTTCTTGTTGAAATGGCTTTGTGATGTAATCAACGGCCCCAGAACTGAGTCCTTTGACTTTATTATTTGCATCTGCCAGGGCGGTCATAAAAATAATTGGAATGGTATTAAGATTGGGGTCTTTTTTGATGCGATGACAAGTTTCAAAGCCATCGATTCCAGGCATCATAATATCAAGTAAAATTAAATCAGGCTGGATAGAAGCAAGTTTTTCTAAGGCATTTAAGCCATCTTTGGCGACCAATACCTTAAATCCTTCTTCTTTAAGAAAGTTAAATAAAACTTTGATATTAGTAGGATTGTCATCAACAACCAGCAGGGTTTTTTGAGCGCTAGAAGAAGTGTTCATAGGTCAATTAATCCTATAATTTTCGATAAATTGAGTGGCTGATTCAGAGTTTAGAGGTTTTGCAAACAAAAATCCTTGGCCACATTCGCACCCTATGTCTTTGACGATTTTGAGTTGTTCTTCGGTTTCGATGCCTTCGGCAACCAGATCCATACCAAGATGGTGAGCTAAAGAAATGATGGTTTGAATAATTGCCAAACCTTCTGCACTATCCAGACGAGAAATAAAACATCGATCAATTTTTAGCGTGTTTACAGGAAAAGAATGGAGACGACTTAAGGATGAGTATCCTATGCCGAAATCATCAATACAAATTTTAATGCCTTGATGATGAATTTCTTGTAAAATTTTTGTGGGCATTCCTTCATTTTCTAAAAAGGCGCTTTCGGTAACTTCTAGTTTGAGTTGATGGGGTAAAATCTCATGTTGACGACAGATGGTAATAATAGTGGTGAGAAGATGGAAGTTTTGTAATTGCAAGGGGGAGAGATTGACATTAATGACCAAATTTTGGGTCTGTGGAAATTGTTTGTGCCACTGTTGGAGTTGTTGACAGGCTAAGGTAAGCGCAATAAATCCTAATTCTTCAATACATCCTGTTTCTTCAGCTAAGTCAATAAAGTATCCGGGGGAAATGAGTCCTCGTTGAGGATGTTGCCAACGAATTAAGGCTTCAAAACCGACGAGTTGATGATTATCGAGGGCAATAATCGGTTGATAATGTAACTCAAATTGATGATTTTGGATGGCTAGCGGTAATTCAGCTTCCAGTTGAATGCGTTCTAAGGCACGAGATTGGAGATGGGGATTGAGGATGCAATAACCGCTTTTCCCGGCTCGTTTGGCTTCTGACATGACAATATCTGCATCGCGCAGAATGTCGGTCATTTGTCGATAGCCAAGGATGGATGGAATAATTCCTATGCGAGCATGGAGGGAAATGGGATAGTGGCCGATGGTAATGGGTAATTGCAAATGCTCTAAGATCCGATTAGCGATCGCCTCTTTGTCCGTATTTTCACATATTTCTAGTATTAATAAGAACTTGTCACCCCCTAAGCGTGCTACCTGTCCTTGTCCCCGCCAACATCCAAGCAATCGCTCTGCCACCTCTTTCAACACTTGATCCCCAATGCGATGTCCCAAATGATCGTTAACTCGCTTAAAATGCCCTAAATCTAGGAAAAAAATTCCATAGTTGATCTGAGAATGACTAGAAACATCATCTAACAATGTCGATAAATATTGAGTGACCCATAACCGGTTATATAATCCCGTTAGATGATCGTGAGAAGCTTCATAACTGAGTTGTTCTTCCCTGGCTTGTAATTTCTCTAAGGCTGATGAGAGTTGCTCAGTACGCTCTAATACACGGTTTTCTAAATCTTCATTCAGATGTTTTAATTTCGTTTCAGCTAATAGTCTGGCTTGGACTTCTTTATGAAGTTGCTTATTTTTTTCTCGTAAGTTTTGAGTTAAAGAGCGCAACTTAAGATGTAATTGAATTCGGCTTAAGACTTCTTCTTGATAGAAAGGTTTGGTAATGTAGTCCACAGCACCAAGTTTTAATCCCTTCACTTTATCTTCATTTTCGGATAGAGCAGTCATAAAAATAACTGGTATCTCCTGGGTGTTGGGATTCGCTTGAAGCTGACGACAGACCTCAAAACCACTTAATTCTGGCATCATCACATCCAGTAAGATTAAATCTGGATAGGTTTGATTCACCTTGTCTAAGGCATTTTTGCCATCTGTCGCCACTAATACCCTAAACCCTGATTTTTTCAGTAAGTTGAATAGCACCCTAAGATTGTTGGTATTATCATCAACAATGAGAATCAGTCCAGATTGGGTTGTCTTAATTAGGTTGACCATATCTGTGTATTGTGATCCAATCGCTTGTATACCTGACTGGTTGCTCCATCAATCTGTACATCTTCTTTGTAAACTGAAGGGATTGAGATCACCTCTCAAGCCTAGATGATTAAGACCCCCTAGATTGACCCATACACTGATCCAGCAACTGACGAACAGATGTAAATTAGCATAGCGCTTTTGAGGTTGAAGGAAAAGACTCTTTAATTGATATACTCCACTGGGCTAAAGCGGAGTACATTCTCCAAACATTACTGCGACTGGATTTCTGATTCAACGAGTTCGCTTAAATTAAATGCCTTGCGGTATTTAAACCAGAGACTCTCTCTCCTCAGACGTTTCCTCTATTTCAGAACCCTGTTCCCGAATGCCCTTCGGTACAGTTAACCCCTAAAATCCTTAGTTCCTCTTGTACTTGATGGTTAAAGTTTTTCTTCTCAAGCCTTCCTGAGAAGAACGGCATAACTTCGGTTTTCAAGGTGTGTCGCCTTTGAGCTACTGTTTGTTTCGGTGGTTGATTACCCTTTCTATGTTTATAATTGTAACATAAAAGCCGCTCTGGAAGGAAGTTGATCTAAACCCAATTTCCCTGACAAATCTATATTTTTACCATAACTGAAAACCTAAAAAGAAGTAACTCGCCTTGATTGTAGCACTATTGTTTGTCGTTGACTCGAAAGTTCTCCAGTTGGCTAGACTCTTAACACCGTTTGTGGGACCCAATGAAATTCATATTAAATTAACGTTAAACTTTTATCCAAAAACCAGCCATGAGCTATTACCCATCCGTTGGTCTATCCCTCATCTCTGGAGGGCTATTAACCCTTTATAGTATCGGTTTGAGCGTTGTTTTGCCTGCACAAGCGACTCCCTTAGAGGCTCAAACTGTTCAGTTTGAACAGAGAACAGAATCCGTCCCCTTGTCCTTGGCAATCACCGATGTTGTCCAACTGGTAGTTGAAAATAACACAGAAGTCAAAAATGCCTATCTCGATCGCATTGCTCAACGTCAAGATCTGGCCGTTGCTGAAGATAAATTTAACCCCAATCTTACCCCTCGTATTTTACTCAATGCTCGTCGAGGATCGACTGGCCCCATTATCACTCAAAGTGAAGGGTTAGATATCGGTGCCTCCCTGAATACTCAGCTTCCCATCGGTACGGAAATCACCCTTGACTGGAGAACTGTGCGCCGTTTAGAGCGACAATTTGCTTCCACTACTCCGTTGGATCAAAGGGCATTAAATCATCAGGTTGAATTACAATTGAGACAGCCCTTATTACGACGCTCAGGAGTCGCAGTTAATCAAGCTTCGGTTGAGCGTGCCCGATTAACGAATCGAGTGCAGATTTTACAAGTGAAATCTACATTAATCGATCGAGTGACTGATTCTATTTTGCGTTACCGTACACTCTTTCAACGTCAACAACAACTGGAAATTGCCCAATTAACCCTAGCGAACTCTCGTCGTCGTCTGGAAGTGACAGAAGCTTTAATTGAGGCAGGAAAACTCCCCCCAGTAGAACGGATTCAAGGAGCGGCAGATGTAGCGAATCAAGAATTGAGTGTTTTAAATGCTAAAAATGCCCTGGACGAAGCTCGATTAGACTTATTGAATTTATTAGAACTCGATCAAGATTTAGCGATCGCGGCTCAAGCTCCCACCCTCCAAGATCAACCGATATTAGAAGCGGAACAGTTAGTGTCCATAGCCCTAGAAAACAATCCCACTTACTTACAAGCTCAATTGACTCAGAAAATTGCCAACTATACTTTAATTGAAGCCGCCGACGATCGTCGTTGGGATTTGGATTTAGAAGCGGATTATAATTTTCAACCCAGTAATTTGGTTGAGACTCGATCTGATCTAACTCTAGGGTTAACTTTGAGTAAAACCTGGGGAGATTTGCAGCCCGAACAGCGCTTTCAACAAAGCCAAGTGAATGTGACCAAAGCTGAAAACACCCTAGGTCAAATCTATTCAAGCTTGAATATTGACTTGAATAATCTGATCCGTGAAATTCAACTGACCTGGAAAGAGGTGCAGCAATCTCGATCCAGGACTCAATTGGTGGCAGAGCAATTAGCAGCGGAAGAAGAGAAGCTCAGTCTGGGTCTTGACAATACTTCGCTAACTGATATTATTAATTTTCAAAATCAATTAGCTCAAGCCCAACAAAATGAATTGGGGGTTTTAATAGAGTACCTCAATGCCTTAACTCAGTTAGATCAGAGTCTGGGAATAACCCTAGAGAAGTGGAATTTAAACCTGGAAATTGAGTAATCTCTCATAGGATTTCAGGGCAAATCTTTCCCCTCTCTCTGAATAGGAGTCATAAAGTTTCAAGCTAAGTCTGTGCGATTGTCAATCCCAGGGAGAAGTGATAGGATAAACACACAGACAAGAATCTAGACTTTACCCTATTCTCAATTACGGAACTGTCTAGTTCCACCCGTCATGTCCACTGAAGTGCAAGTTAATAAAAATCAATCATCAGATTCCGTCGAAAAGTTCTGAAGTGTAAGCCTAATTTAGGAAAAGAGGGATTTCAGAATGGAGAGATGGGAGAGGGAGAACCAGCGATGAATCGTCTATTCAATCAGATTATAAGCCTGAAATTTAAAGCCAGTTATTTGATCATTAATGATCGCTTCTTAATAACGGGTGCTGATGATAATATGGCGGATATTCTTCCTCAAATGACTCTAGCTCTCGGTGTCGATGTGAGAGAAATATTCCCGTTTTTAAGCTCTGTTCATTTAGGAGAATTGATCGAGAATCAATCGGTAGAGAGAGAAGGAAATTTAGAAGGAGTTGACCTAAAGGTAACGCTGAGGGCTAATTGGGAAGAAGAACGCCCAACGTCTCAATACTTAGTGTTGATTGAAGATCGGACTCAATTCTATAAGGAGCAGGAAGAACGGCAGAAACAAGCCGAAGGCGATCGCCTCTTGCGAGCAATGATTGAGATTATTCGCCAATCTGTCGCCCTAGAAGAAATTCTGCAATCGACAGTTGATCGAGTGCAAACCCTATTGGGCATAGACCGAGCCTTCATCTACTATTTTAATCCAGATTGGAGCGGTACAGTCGTCGTCGAAGCACTCCATTCTAGCTGTCATTCTATCCTGGATCAGCCCATTGAACAGTCTTACACCAAAGATCAAGTCACCTTCTATCAACAAGGAAAATTCAGCCAAATTGACAATTTAGAAACGGCTGAACTTCGAGATAAAGACCGCAAATACCTGAGTCAACTTCAGGTGCGATCGCAACTAGTCTTTCCCATTCAACTGGGAATCCCCTTAACTATCCCGATCCAAAATACCCCCTTTCCATCCAATCAGTCTAATTTACCGATCGCCTCCCATCACTACCACCTGTGCGATACCTATCTCTGGGGACTCCTAATCGTCCATCAATGCCATCAGCCTCGAAACTGGCAACCCTGGGAAACCCAACTGCTCAAAGACATGAGCAGCCAACTGAGCATCGCCATTCAACAGTCCCAGCTCTACGAACAACTCAAAGAAGCCAATCAAGAACTCAAACAACTGTCTGCTTCCGATAGCCTCACCCAACTCTTCAACCGTCGCCGTTTCGACCAAGTGCTACAAAAAGAATGGCGAAGACTCGCCAGGGAGCGATCGCCTCTCGGTCTAATTCTTTGTGATATTGACTACTTTAGACTCTACAACGAAGCCTATGGTTACCTCAGTGGTGACTTTTGCTTACAACTGCTTGCTGATGCTGTGCGCCAAGCTCTCAAACGTCCCGCTGATTTAGTCGCTCGGTATGGGCCAGAAGAATTTGCCGTCCTTCTCCCCCATACCGACCTATCGGGAAGTTTTCATGTCGCCCATATGATTCAAAACAACGTCATCAACCTAGACCTAGAACACAAAACCTCTCCCGTTGCTTCCACCGTTACCCTCAGTATCGGAGTTGCCGCTCTAGTTCCCCATGTTGATACCCAACCCCAATTTCTACTCGAACTCACTCGTTATGTTCTTGACCAAGCCAAACGCAACGGTCATAACCAAATTGTGGTCGCCAATTCCTCCGTCCTGCTCGACTTTTAACCATAACCGGTAAACTAGAATAAAGATTGACTTAACTTCTGAAAATCTCCCTATGCTCAAGCGCTCTTCCGTAGACAGCCAAGAATTAATTTGTCGTGCTGAGGAACTCATTAATGCCGCATCCAACCGCTATCGCATTACCGTACAAGTAGCCCATCGTGCCCAACGTCGTCGCTACGAAGAATTTGATAGCCTTGACGATCCCAAAATGAAACCCGTCATTCGAGCGGTAATTGAAATGTCTGATGAGTTAACCCAACCCGAAATCATTGGTGAATGAAACAAAGGCGTTTTTTTCTCATTGGTTTAAGTTCACTAGGGCTGATGGCTTTATCCTTCATGCCCTTAAAGTCAGTTTCTCCACCCGTGGCTCTTGCCCAGTCTCGCATTCGCCCCAGGGATCTGTGGCGTTTAGTGTATGAACAACTCCCAGACTTTCCCCTAGAAAATCATTACGTTAGCCAACTTCAGGGAGAAGCCAAGCCTGATAATACCTTAGTTGAGAGATTGATTCGTTATCATCTCTATGTCAAAGGTCGCACCCCCCAATATCGCCTAGATTGGAAGTTAACCCTAGCTGATTATTTGGGAGCTAATGAGGTGATGTACGAAGGAGTTTATCCCGGTTCAGATTTGCTCAGAGATAATCCATTAGAGGGAGACCGCCAAGCGATCCAAAATTTGACGCGATCGCAACGAAACGCTTTAATTGATGTCCTAGTTGGCATTTATAATCCCCAAAACAACCGTGATTAAACAAGGCTCTCAATGGCGAGTCGGCTGGAAACCCGAACAGATCGAGTATCCCGCCTTGCTTGGTGGTGCAGATTGGGCGATCGAACTAAAGGCTACAGAACTGCAAGAATTCCAGCGCCTCCTACAACAATTAATCCATAGCCTAGAGCAAATCGCCCCCGAACTCATGGAAGAAGAAAAAATCACCTGTGAGGCCGAAGGGAACTTTTTGTGGATGGAAGTTGAAGGATATTCCCACAGCTTTAGCCTCCATTTCATCCTCAATACCGGTCGTCGAGCCGAAGGAACCTGGCCGGCTGTGGTGACTCCAGAAGTCATTCAAGCTTTAAATACGTTAGAGGGGTTTTAATTTTCAAAATCCTGTGTTATGATAGAAATATGTGACCGGGGCGTAGCGCAGCTTGGTAGCGCACCACTTTGGGGTAGTGGGGGTCGTGGGTTCAAATCCCGCCGCTCCGATTGTATTGAAACGAATAATGGACGGGCTTTTCGCCCACGACCCCCACTACCCCAAAGTGGTGGGGCTGCCTAAAATCTGCCTAAAACCACCATAACACCTCCAAAAGTAAGGGGCAAGAAATAGGTCAAATGGGTTAGATAGTAATTAGAGTTTTCTATAGAATCCATAGAGAAATCCAAGGGCATTCCCAAGAGGAAGCTGGGGTTCCCTGAGGGAAACTAAAAACCCTCCCAAAACCCCTAAAAATATCCTCTTAATTTCAGACGCAACTGCTATCACACGGTGAATCACCGGGTGTTCAGAGATAAGAGGGTAGGTTCACCCCTCGAAGCTACCCTCAATCACGGTGACACTGACTATGCATATAATGAATGTCAAAGTGAGAGAAGCAAAGAAATCAGTTGACCGCCTAGCGAGTGATAAAGCGCACTCAAAGAGTTGGACGCTTCAAGGGCTTTACTTTGCCCTACCTTCTGCACTTAATTGCTTTGTCGCTGGTATCCTTATAAGGATACCAAATTCGCCTCGTGTTCTCTTGAGCTTATTCTAGGTACAAAAAAGTTCCCGCAAAATCTCAGTAAGAGTGACCAGAAGCCATTCTTACTGGTATCAATTGTTAAACTAGATCAGTCAACGATTGGGATGAGATTATCTGGATGTTCCCTGCTGCTGTAGGCAAAGTGTTCCCAGAAGACTCCCCACTTTCCATCCTCTCCTGGAGGAAGGGTCAAGACACCCTCATTAAATAGTTCCATGTCAAGGCTTTTGTTCTTGACTCTCATCCCCAAGCGAAGGTCTGGAGGCGAAACATTGGAGGCATTTTCCTGTTGGAGAAAAAGTCCAGAGTCATCACCACTATCACCACTTTCTTGATATACGGTCGTTTCATCCTCTTTTTTCGCCACTTCTTCCACCACGGGTGGTGATGTTTTCACCACTGATGCCCCACTCTCTGATACTGGCTCATCGCTGGCTGCTTCCTCAGTGGTGATGTTTTCACCACCCGTGGTGATGTTGTGGTGATAAGTGTGAGGGTTAGAACCGTTATCCTGATTGGGTTGTGGTGGGGTTAGTGGTGATAGTGGTGATGTTTTCGCACAATTTTCTAAACTCTCTTCTGCTTGGGATTTGAGTCTTTGGGTTGTGGTAGGAGCATCGGCATTTTCGGTATTCTTCCTCAGTGCCACACCGATTAACATCTTGCCTCGGTTGCAGTCTTTCCTTTCCAGAGTCAATCCCACTTGAGTAGTCGCCACCTCTAATTCCTTGCCAAACCTTCTGTTAGAAACGGGCTTGCTTAGTCCATTGGCATAACAATAGTCTTGATAGGCTCGGAATGCCTCACTCTGGAGTAGCTCATGCCCTGGCACGGGTACTAATTTCTCATCTAGGAACGCGGCTACCGAGTTGTTCTCGCATTGCAACTCCCACTTCTGGATAGCCAGGGATGGGGTGTCCATATCCCCTGAAATCCCCGCATCTACTAGCTCTGTCGGGATGGAAAATAGGACACTAGCCAACCTCCCCATCTCTCTCATCATGGCTATCTCCTTTGCCCTAGAGCGCTTCTTAAAAGGATGGGGGAATAGGATTAAATCGGCTCGTCTGTTAAGGGCTTCATCTGAGCTAAAGCAGAAGCTGTTAAACACAATGACCAGCGTTCCCCAGAACTTGGACTCACCAGGGTCTTTATGCTTGCGGTCAAAGGGGATGTCATCGTGCCCTGTCATTTTCAAAAGCAGGCTAATATCCTTGACCCATGTCCTCTCATCAGGGTTCAAGCACATCTTCTTGCCTAACCATCTAGCCCGTTCAAATTTTCCGCCGATATCAGAAAGGGATGTAGTTGCGACGTTCTCCTGACCCAAAAGCGCTATCATCATTCGGGTGAATGTCCCCTTCCCTGTCCCTGGCTTGCCATGAATGAGGGGAAAGCGTTGACACCAGTTGTAACGTGCCAACAGGACACCTGCCAGACAGTAGAGGTACTTTTTCAACTGGGCATCATCGCCATTAGATGCATAAGAAAGGAATTCATAGACCAGTGGGCAATAGCGCTCTAGGTTGGCTACACACTCTCCCAGGTCTTCAGGAAGTGGGGCGTAATCCCGGTCAATATAGTGAGTGTTCAGGTTTTCCCTTTGGTGAGGCAAAAACTGCCTATCCTCAAGTCTTAACGCTCCATTGCGGAAGTACGTATACTCGTGGTTTTTGCCAAATACTGGATAATCTTCATCCTGCTTGTTTAGTTTCCTCAGCTTGGCTCTGAGAAGCTTCTCGGCTTGTTCTACGAAACTATGGGACGGAATTTGTCCCCCTCCAACTTCAATCAAGTAGTCAGTGACTTTCTCTGGCTCTAAAGTTTTCCAATGCTTGCCGTCCCACTGTCTCCAGACTTTGAAGGCATTGTCAAACCTCCAGGTAGGCTCCTTAATCTCTGCCACTTGAGTAGCCAAGCTGAATGGGGTGAATCTTTCTTCTTTATCTCCTGCCTTATTCCTTAATTTCTTGTCCTGTACAACCTGTGTACAGTCGTTGTAGAACTGTTTCTCCCATTGTGCAATCGTCAGAGCTGCCTTAATCACCTCATCAAAATCACCCCCACCAACAATGAAGTCATCCATTCCTTCTTTTTCCTTACCCTTTGGTTCCCATACACATATTTTGACATCACAGCCACGTTTCTCTAGGGCTTTTGAGAGTTGCTGAAGCTGCTGTTTGACTTCGGGCTTTTCTCTGAAATCGCTATCGAGAGCCACATAGACGGGTCTGCCTTTGACGCACAGAGCATCAAGGATAGGGACAAGTTCTGTGGATTGGGACTTGTGCCACATGGAGCAACCAGGGATAGAGATAGCTATATAGCCGTTCTCCAAGGCACAGCAAGCTTTCTTTGCCCCTTCAGTAATGATGATGGGGAATGATGGGTGTTTGACGAGAAATTGCCCTAGGGAGAGAGTGATGTCCATCTTCTCTCCTGAAGTTCCCGACAGGAAATCAGAACATCTCCACTTTAGTTCGCTATACCAGGCAACACATCCGGCAGGGAGGAAAGCATCATAGCACCCATGCTCCTCACCTGGCTTTTTCTTCTGGGTGATGTATTTGATGGGCTTACCGTCTTTGTCGAGATGCTTCTCTGGGTAGCGGTTGCGCTTCTGCCAAGAGTCAGGATTGAGCTTGACTCCATCAATGCTTATTCCCTGAATAGTGAAGCCTTCAAGGCAGACCTCAAACTGCTTCTTCAATAGAGGATTCTTTATGCCAGAGTCATTTAACTGTTGCTCAAGCCAATCATTGTCTGATACAATGGGGGAACGAGAATGTCCCCCACATGAAGAACTGTTAAGAGAGGGGTTTCGCTCTTTAAGATTTTTATGCATAATGTCGGATGGTTTTATTTTGTGACGAGTTAGGCGATAAACCTAACTCGTTCTTTTTTTTTCGCTTCTATACTAATCCCAAGATGAGGGTGGGGTCAACAGGGATAAAAGGCGTGCCTACCCTCATTTTGGAGGTATTTAGCTATCGCAAAAGCTCTAGGACTTTCCTTATTTCTTTCTTGATTGCGCCTCCTCTATTGGCTGGGTACTTTTTGCTGTCTAAGCAGCCCTCTAAAATAGAGCGGGCTTGCTTGATGTTTTCATCGGATTCTTGACCAACATTTCCTTTGTCCAACTGGTGGGCATATTCCAAGATTTCAGGAATAAGAACCTCTGGTAGCCGGATAGGTTTAGTCTCTGAATTGAGCCACTTGCTTTGGTTTGACTTTAACCTTCTCCCATGGGGGTTGGGTTTCCAACGAATTCTCATGATATACTTCTGGGGGAATTACGACTTGAACTTTGCAGAGATAGGGGTTGATCCCTTGGGGAACTAAGAGGGTTCTTACAAGAGAGGTTTACCCCTATTTCTTCCTGAGTAAAAAGAGAGATTTTTTACCAGAACTAGGAACTGTCCAGTAATAGAAAGTCAGGCAATCTTGGACGGTCTCCCATTCATGGAGGGAGAGAAGTCTGTTAACCTCTTCCCTGGTCATTTCAACCAACTCCCTTTTGAATAGGGTGGACTCTGCGTGAAAGCGATCGCAC
>NZ_JAQMUE010000101.1 GCF_028330985.1 Roseofilum reptotaenium CS-1145
CTGACCAGGCTTTGAGCCATACAATCACTTCTATTTTCCTATGGTTTCTCGTTTTTCTCCAGTTTTTTTCCGGGTAAATATTCCCTCCACTTGGTCTCATTATCTATGCTACACTTTGTCGTGCGGAATGTGGGTTTCAACTTGCACATTGGGCAATAATTGTGCGATGGCGGATGGTGTTGGGTTGAATAGAGGGCGTTTTAAACCCAGCATCGGTTAAGGCTTGGGCAATATCTAAAGTGAAATATTCATCCATGCAGGGTTCTGTGCTTTTGAGAAGGGTAAACACATAGCGCGGCATGGTTGCATAAACTTCTGACTGGGGATTCATATCCATAATCGCCAGATAACCCTGGGGACGCAAAAGCCGCCGAGCTTCGCGGAAAATTTGATGGGTGGCTTCTTGGGGTAATTCATGGCAAATGAGAAAGAGGGAAACCAAATCAAAGGAAGCATCGGGAAGTCCGGTTTCTTCTGCACGAGCATGAATCCAACGGTTGGGTTTTTTTTGCTGGCTCTGTCTCTGTTCGGCTCGATATCCAGCTACAGCGAGGAAGTAGGGAGATAAATCCAGTCCGGTGACGGTGGCGTTGGGATAGATGTCTTGGAGGGCAAAGGTACTCATGCCAATGCTACAGCCCACATCTAGAATGTCTTGGGGGGCGGGGGTTAGCTGTTCGAGCAGGATTTGATGATAGGTTTGGCGTAAGCGTTCATCTCCTTTGGCTCCCGCATCTTTCCAGAGTTGGGCATGAACGGCTTTGGCGGCGACTTCTGCTTCTAAGGCGGCTTCCCAACAGAGATCGCCTTTATCGTAAGCATGGAAGGGTTGCAGGTAATAGTCAGGGTAGGTGATGTTGGGGTTTTGGATGGCTTGTAGTCGGGGAGTCCAATCAATGGTTTGCAGGGTTTTGACTTCTTCTCGCCAAGGAACGCCAATTTTTTCGGCGCGTTTGATGATCATTTTGCGGGCTTGCTGTTTTGCTAGGGTGGCGAGGGGTTTAATGGAGAGAATACCGTTAATCAGGTTAGAGGTGAGGCGGGCTGTAGTCATACAACGTATGTTTCAGAGTATGTGTACAGCTTTATTATTGTCTTGGATGGCATACTGGGCAAATGTTAAGTTAGGTCAAGATAGTTTTGATGTAGAGCCGATCGCAGCGAGGGGTTTCGACTCCGGTTGCTCTCTGGTATCCCCTGCTCTCATAAAGGGAGATCGCTTCTTGGAGGACGGATGCTGTTTCTACCCAAATCTGTTGATACCCTTGGGATTGAATGGTTGATTCTAAAGTATCTAAGAGGAAAGAGCCAAGTCCTTGTCCACGGGCGGAGGGCAATAAATACATTTTGCGAATTTCTACAGCTTTGTACCCTTTAGATATGGGGTGATACCCCCCAGTGCCTATCAGTTGGAGATCGCTTTCAATGACCCAAAATTCTCCGCCGGCTTGCCAATATGCACTTTTGACTTCTAGAGCATCACAATCGGCTCCTTCGGGTTCCCAAGTGAGACCATATTCGGCTAAAACAGAACTGATTAGGGTGGCAACAGATTGGCGATCGCTAGGTTGCCAATCTCGAATTAAATAATTACGGTAAACTTGTCTCACGGCTGTATAGATGGATATGTCCACCAAAAGTTTAAGCGATCATGACTCCCTTAGTTGAAAACTTACTCAAGCTATATCTGCCTTTGATTGGCTGGACACTATTAGGATGGGGTATCGGCAAATTTTTGATTAGTACCCTATTACCCAAGAACAGTAGTTCCTATTTAGGGAAAGGATTATTTTTGTTTGGTGTACCCATTAGTATTGTGGCATTTTTACGCAAAACGGATCTTTCCGGCGGAATTTGGATTGCGCCGTTAACCGCTTGGATTGCCGTCGGTGTGGGTGCAGCCTTTGCCTGGACTTGGATTGATCTGGGGGTGAGCGATGAGCGCTTACGAGACATTGCCAGAGGTTTAAATCCAGCCCTAGAAGGTCCTCAAATTACTGTGATTAATAGTCAATGGAGTCAAGCGACTCAAGGCAGCTTTATGCTGGCGATGATGTGTGGCAATACTGGGTATTTAGGTATTCCTGTGGTTTTAGGGTTAGTGGGAGTAGACTACATTGCCTGGGGGTTATTCTACGATCTCTTAGGATCGGCGATCGCGGTTTATGTGGTTGGGGTTGCCCTCGCTGCCTACTTTGGTAGCAGCGATCAAAAGCAAGAATCTATATTACAAAGAGTCTTTAAAGCTACCCGAAATAATCCTGCGTTTTGGAGCCTATTATTTGGCTTAGGATTTCGCTATGTCCCTCTACCTGAGACCGTGGAAATAACTTTATATAATGCGGCTTGGACTGTGACTAGGATTGCCTTGGTATTAATTGGGATTAAACTGAGTGAACTCCAAACCCTAGGAAAGCTTAAACAAGCCTCAACTTGTTTGTTGATTAAAATGATATTAGCTCCACTCGTTGTCGGAACCGGATTGATGTTTTTTGGTGTTGATGGTGCGCCTCGATTAGCTATGGTTTTGCAAATGTCTATGCCCCCTTCATTTGCAACTTTAGTGATTGCGCAAAACTATCATTTGGACGAAGATTTAGCCGTGACCTGTTTGGCTCTTGGCTGTATCATCTTGTTGTTCACTTTCCCCATTTGGGTTTGGTTATTTGGGGTATAGTGTCGTTCCTAAGAAATTAGTTTAATTCCGTCTTATATTCTTGGGTTACATTGGATTATTTCAGATTTTATCTCTCCTTCTGTATAGGCAAAAATAATGATTCATCAATCCTCAAAAATATCCTCTACAAATCCTCTGAATTCTCATTCAAGAGAATCTGCCGATCGACTCTCTTTAATGCTTCTATTTCATCTCAATTTTGCCTTTTCATCCATTGAGATAGAGCAACGCCCTATAGTCATGAAACAGTGCTATTGGCCAGTTCTCAGACTAGCATCTGAATTCAATATACCTATAGCTATTGAGGCGACAGGTTATACCCTAGAAGTAGCAGAGCAACTCGATCGGAAATGGATGGATCAACTACGTTATTTAATTAGTCAAGGCAAGTGTGAATTGATTGGTAGTGGATATGCACAAATTATTGGCCCTATTGTCCCTTCAGCCATAAATGAAGCCAATCTCTATTGGGGGCATCAGGTTTATGACAAGATTTTAGGGATACATCCACAAGTGGCGTTAGTGAATGAACAAGCCTATTCTGCTAGTTTAGTTTCCCATTATTTAAAAGCAGGATATAAAGCTATTATTATGGAATGGAATAATCCCTATCGGTATCACCGTGAGTGGGAGTTTGAATGGCGTTATTACCCCCAATATGCTTGTAGTCAAAGCGGAGAAAAAATCCCCGTCATCTGGAACAATTCCATTGCATTTCAAAAATTCCAAAAATACATTTATGGAGAAATAAATTGGGATGAATATATAGACCAATATCTAGTGAATCATCTTTCTGAATCAAACCGAACATTGATGCTATATGGGAATGATGCAGAGGTGTTTAACTTCCGTCCAGGTCGATATGCAACAGAAGCCAAAATTGAATTAGATGAATGGCAGAAAATCTATGATTTATTTAAAAGTTTACAACACGATAATCGATTTCAGTTTATTCATGTAAGTGATATCTTAGATAAAATTTCATCCCCTCTAGCTGGTCATAGTCTGTCATTAGAATCTTCAGAAGATCCAATTCCAGTCAAGAAGCAACGAAAGTATAATATCACCAGGTGGGCAGTAACGGGTACAGATTTAGAGATCAATAACCGATGTTGGTCAATTTATAATGCTCTCAAAGATCGGGTCAGTTATACGAATCCAGTTTGGCAGGAGTTATGTTACTTATGGGGTAGCGATTTTCGCACTCATATTACACCTAAACGCTTTATAGACTACGAGCAACGCTTAAGAACCCTAGCTAATCAGTTAGGCGTAGTTTTTGTGGTTCCTCGATTGAAATCTGGAAATCCTAATATTTCCCTACCCGATCAGTTACAGGTAGAGCGTCGTAATAAGTGGTTAATCTTGGAAACAGAGAAGCTTAAGCTGAGGCTCAATTGCGATCGCGGGCTATGTATTGATCGACTATGGTTTAAGGAAGTATCGTCAAACTGGCTATGTGGTAGTTTATGCCATGGCTATTATGATGACATTGATTGGGTAGACGATCATTTTTCCGGTCATTTAATTTTCCAACCTCCTGGAACTCCCTGTATTGATGATTTACAACGAGTCGATCCAGTAATACACTTCGATCCAGATGAGGGAAAAGTTTGGGCTACGGGTTGGGTAGAAACACCGTTAGGATCGATCCAGAAACAAGTAGGTATTGCGATGAGCGCTGGTCAAGTCGATCTAGGGTATCAGTTGGACTTTCCTAAAAATGTTGTGGGTTATTTGCGCTGTGGATATGTGATGTTAAATCCTAAGGCGTTTGAATTAGAAAGTTTGTTTTTTGCTACCCACAATGGTGGAGCCGATCTAGAAAAGTTTCTCTTAAACTATAAATCTTTTGATCACCATAAAACTGTTTCTTCGATGGTTTCTTCAATGTGTGGTTTAGGGATGACGAAGGGAAAAGTGATTATAGGCGATCGCTACCACCAGATTCAGATCAGTACAGATAAGGCGGCTTCTGCCTTATTGGGTATGGTGACCGCTCAACTGATTGGCGAAAGCTATTTTTTTCGATTGGCTTTTTCGGCTAGGGAAGTGGATGAGACGGCAAAAAAAGAGCTATTTGACATCGTCAACCCGGAAAACAGCCCCTCAGTCTATCGGTTATCAATTACAGCCCAATCTTCACCCTAAATTTTCTCGTCCTAGTCGTATAAACGATAGCAGAAATTATTCACAAGCTATAGATATAGCATAAAGACTGTTCATAAACGGTTTTCAGAAGAGCATGATACACTATGATGGCATCGATCTTGCCTATGCATGATGTAGTGTTGGATATCAAATTTATGAAACGGCGGCAGTTTACAAACTTATCTCTATTTTTGCTCGGTCTGACGTTAGCGAACTGTGGTCAACGTCAAGATTCTCCGACAAGCCTTACCAGCAGTGGTGGTGATAGTGTGCGGATTTGGTGGAGTCAGGGGTATTATCCAGAGGAAACGGAAGCGATCCGGCGGTTGGTGCAACAATGGGAGAATGATAGTGGCTTACCGGTGGAACTCACCCTTTATAGTGAAGGTGATATTCTTCAAGAAGCTGAACGGGCTATCTCTGCTGGCAATCCCCCCGATGTTCTGTATAGCCATGATGCCGATTTAACGTTTATTCCTAAACTGGCTTGGAATAATCAGTTAGCTGATGTTTCCAGTGTGATTGAAGCTGCCGAATCTTTGTATAGTCCAGCAGTCTTGAATGCAGTTAAATACTTAAACAAAACTACGGGAGAGCGAAGTTATTATTCAGCACCGATCACTCAAATGACTAATCATATTCATTATTGGCAACCGTTGCTCTCTTCCCTTGGTCAAGGAGAAGAAGCGATTCCTGAAGGTTGGGATCAATTTTGGGCGTTTTGGGAACAGGCGCAAGCTCCCATACGGAATCAAGGACGAAGTGATTTTTATAGTATGGGGTTACCCATGTCTGCTTCAGCCTCAGATACGTTCTTTGTGTTTGAGCAATTTTTGGCAGCTTTTGATGTGGAGCTGGTTAATAGCACGGGAGACTTACAAGTAGACAAGGCCCAAGTGCGGGAAGGAATTGCCCAGGCCCTATCCGCTTATACCCAGTTTTATAAACAACAATATGTTCCTCCAGAAGCAACAAACTGGGGGAATGCAGATAACAATGTTACTTTCTTGAGTCGTTCTACTTTGATGACGATTAATCCTACCTTGTCTATTCCTGGATCGCAACGACAAGATCAAAGCACTTATCAGCAGCAACTGGTCACCACTCCTTGGCCGAATAAACCGAATGGCGATCCAATGACATCAATGGTATCCATTAAGCAAGTTGTTATTTTTGAGTCTTCTAAGTACAAAGATGAAGCGAAGAAGTTGTTATCTTATTTGATTGAACCGGACAATCTCAAACTTTATATTCAAGGCTCTCAAGGGCGGTTTTTCCCGGTTATGCCTCAACTATTGGAAGATCCATTTTGGCAAGATTCTAATGATCCGCACATTTCAACAGCTTCTAAACAATTTTATCGGACTCGTCCATTTGCTCAAGCTTTGAATCCAGCCTATAGTGAGGTGCAAAGTCAAAATATTTGGGGGACAGTGATTGCCGAGATGGTGACGAAAGATTTATCCGCTCAAGCTGCCACCGATCGGGCGATCGCTGCCATTAAAACCATTTTTCAGGATTGGCAATAACTTTTCTAGTAGATAGGTACATTAAATCCTAAGTTTCTTTGAGGCAAGTTTTATGCTGAAGTTTCTCCGAAAAAGTCTCCTGTCTCAGTTGGTGACCTCTTTTTCTCTCTTGTCCTTAGTGACCGTTAGTCTGGTGGCGATCGCTGCCTATGTCAGGGCAAGAGACTCTCTCCGAGATTCTGTGTATAATAGGCTGCAAGTAGCCACATCCCTCAAAGAGTATCAATTGGATGATTGGGTAAAAACCCAATACGAAGATGTGCAATTGATCGCACGATCGCCTACAATTGCACGGTACTTTAAATACTTGCTTAACCAACAAGAACAATCCACTCCCCTAACTCCAGAATCCGATCAGCAAGAAATAATTAAACTACAGCAACTGTTGCAAGATTTAGGATATTATGATGGAGAACTAGATGGAATTTATGGCAGGGGTTTAGAGCAAGCAATTGCCAAATTTAAAGAGAGTTATAACATCGAGTCTCAAGATCTATTAAACTTGTCAACTATTTATCAGTTAATCGCCTATGAAGAAATTTCCCAAGAGTTATCAGAATTTTCAGAAGTGAAACCAAGTTTACAAGAAATCTCTTTATTAAGTACAGGAGGCATTGTTGCCCTATCTACTAACCCGACTAAAGAAAAAACCTATCAACCATTAGGAGAAACTACCACCTACTTTAACCATGGCCAATCTGATACTGTCATTCCCAGCTTCTATACTTCTCCCATAACCCGCAAATCTGCTATTACGTTAGGAACTCCAATTTTGGCTGAATCAGGTGAACGATTGGGGGTATTAACGGTTGACTTGGATTTACAAGGAATTGATGAAATCATTAGGGAGAAAACAGGTTTAGGACAAACGGGTGCAACTTACTTAATTGGCCGATTAGGAAACCGAAATGTATTTATTTCTCAGCAAGCGACTCAAGGACAAGAGAATCAAGAAGAATTAAAAGAAGTTGATAGCTTGGGAATTCAACAAGCAACTCAAGGAATTGATGGGGTAGGACTTTATCGGAATTATCAAGGGATTCCAGTTATTGGAGCCTATGTCTGGATGGCCAATCAAAATCTAGCTTTATTAGCAGAAATGAGCCAAGCTGAAGCTTTTGCACCGGCACATCAACTGTTGAAGGAGATTTTACAAATCGGATTAAGTGCAGCTTTATTTTTACTGATTATTATTTATTTGATTTCTCGTCGTATCACTCAACCCATTTTAGGGATTACGGAAACAGCCATTCAAGTGAGTGCTGGCAATCTTCGCTCGCAAGCTCCTGTGTTAACAGAGGATGAGATCGGAACGTTAGCACAGGCATTTAATCAGATGATCGATCAACTGCAAGAATCCAAAAATGAGTTAGAAAATCAGGTGACAGCCGCCACACAGTCTCTACAAGATACCCTGGCTAATCTAACTTCAATTATTGATAATATCGCTGATGGTTTATTGGTTACGAATACAGATGGAACGATCACTCAAAGTAACCAAGCGTTATTCAAGTTGTTTGGATTAGATCAGGGAAGTTTGGTCAATCGAAGGAGTGAAGATGTTTTTGGAGGAACATTTGCTGAACTGGGAGTAAAAGTTAAAAAAAATCCCGAAAACATATTCAACTCAGAAATGGATTTATCGGAAAACCGAATTGGGAAAATTGTTGCCACGGGTGTTTTTAAAACTGATCCCCAATTAGGGCAGCAATTTATCGGTTGCGTTTTCTTAGTGAGAGATATTACCGCAGACAAAGAAGTGGATCGGATGAAAACCGAGTTTATTTCTACGGTTTCTCATGAATTGAGAACCCCTTTAACTTCGGTTTTAGGATTTGCCAAACTGATTAAGAAAAAACTAGAGGAAGTCATCTTACCTCGGGTTGATATTACAGAGAATAAAGTCGGACGTGCGGTAACTCAAGTGAGTACAAACCTAGACATTATTGTATCAGAAGGTGTGCGTTTAACTGCTTTAATTAATGATGTTTTAGATATCGCCAAAATGGAAGCCGGAAAAGTTGATTGGAAGCATCAACCGGTGGCAATCACACAGGTGATTGAACGAGCGACAGTCGCGACAACCTCCCTATTTAGTCAGAATGGTATTCAATTAGTCGTTGAAGTTGAGGAAAATCTACCCAGTATTCTCGGAGACGAAGATAAATTAATGCAAGTTGTGATTAATTTGATTTCTAATGCCGTCAAGTTTACCGATCGAGGGACAGTGAACTGTAAGGCACAAAAACGAGGTGAAACTGTGGTTGTCCAAGTGATCGATACAGGGATTGGAATTCAAGAAGAAGATTTACCCAAAGTGTTTGAGAAGTTTAAACAAGTCGGCGATACTTTGATTAATAAACCCAAAGGGACAGGTTTAGGATTGCCCATTTGTAAGGAAATTATTGAGCATCATGGAGGACATATTTGGGTAGAAAGTGAAGTGGGTGTGGGAAGTATATTTGCATTTTGGTTACCGATATCAGAAAGCAAAGGGGATATGGGTTGGCCTCAGTTAGTACAAAAATTAACAGATGTGTGTCCAGATTATCAGGATGATCAGCAGCAAAGACGACGAGTGATTTTGGTTGTTGATGATGATGCTAATATTCGAGAGTTGTTGACTCAACATTTGGATGTGGAAGGCTATGAAGTACGACAAGCAGCAAATGGACACGAGGCGATCGCCCAAATTAAGCAGCAAAAACCAGATTTAGTAGTTTTAGACGTGATGATGCCAGAATTGAATGGATTTGATGTAGCTGCAATTCTTAAAAATGATCCAGAAACCATGCAAATTCCCATTCTAATGATTTCTGCTGACGATCGCTCCGAAAGAGGTTATCGTATTGGTGTAGATCATTATCTAACGAAACCCATAAGCTCAGAACAATTTTTACAGAGAGTGCAGACTCTACTGAAGCAACAATACTCATCTAAACGAGTTTTAGTCTTCGATCAAAAATCTTCAAGCGCACAAACTTTAACGGAAATTCTCCAAGCTCAAGGATATCATATGAAAGTTATGAATACGGAGGACGCTCTGTTTGCTGCTCATCCCGATTTGGTCATTACTGATGTAAATATATCTAATACTTCTAGATTGGTAAAAACTTTAAAATTTCAAAAAGGCAACGATCAAATCATTGTGTTGTTATTAGAGAATCCCCCTATCCAGAATGGCCATCAAATTGAAGTCATTAATTAATAAATCGACCACTCAAACCTTGATTCAAGAGTGTGTGGATCTGTTTCCTGGAAAGGTAGGCATTTTCGATCCAAATAGAAATTTGTTAATGGGTTCTGTCCATCCTTTCTTCCCTCAAGAATATGCGATTAAAGCGGAAGGAGAAGTGATTGGCTGGGTATGTGGAGATCAAGGTAGTTCTGCGGTATCCAGTTTATTAAATTATCTGGTGCGTCAAACTCTTTCTCAAAAAGCATTGGTCAATGAAACTCTAGAGCGATACAAAGAAATTAATCTCTTATATCGTATTTCTGAAGATATGAGTGCTTGCTTAGATATGGGGGTGATTGCTGAGTTAGTACTCAAAGAAGCACGAGACATTATTGAGTCTACCCAAGGAGCAGTTTTATTGGTTGATCCAGAAAATGGACGCTTTACGACTCTAGCCGAATTTGGAGATTATCCTTCACAACTGTCCAATTTAGCGATTGATGAGGGGATCATGGGTTATGTCCTATCGACAGGAGTGGCTGAAGTCATTAATGACGTAGAACATGATTCTCGGTTAACTGAAATCGATCGTTTGAATCAGGCATTAATTTGTTCTCCGCTCAAAAGTCGGTATGAGGCTTTTGGGGTGATTTGGATCGGTCATTCTGAACCCATCAATTATCGAGCCGCAGACTTAAAACTGTTGACTGCTTTAACTTCTCAAACGGCTAATGCAATGGAAAATGCTCGTTTGCATAATTATCAGTTGCAAGAGGAACGCATCAAAAGTAATTTAGAGCGGTATATGTCTCCGCAATTGGTCAAAGCTATTATCGATAATAAGGAAGAAAGTTTACTGAAAACGGGTAAAAAAGATTTAGTTATGCTCTTTTCCGATATTCGCAATTTTACTACTCATTGCGAAATGCTGGAACCGGAAACCATGGTGGAATATTTAAATATTTATTTTACCCATATGGTCGATGTGATTTTTAGCTATGGGGGAACGGTGAATAAGTTTGTAGGGGATATGATTGTTTGTATGTTTGGCGCACCCGCTCCTTTAGAACAGAGTGAAAAAAAAGCGATTCAAACGGCGATCGCCATGCAACAATGCTTACAATCTATACCCGTTCCTTGGATTCGAGAAAATTTCAAAACGGGTATCGGTATAAGCTCAGGTAAGGTTGTTGTGGGCAATATTGGCGCTCGTCAGCACGTTGATTATACTGCAATTGGAGACAAAGTCAATACCGCATCAAGGTTGCAGTCCATAGCTGAAGGGGGACAAATCCTAGTGGATCGAAGCATTTACGATCGCACCGTTGACTACTTTAATTTTAAGGAGGTAGGATTAGTGAATGTCAAAGGTAAAACACAAACGGTGGAGATCTTCGAGGTTTTATACTGATAATGGATAAGAAAGTGTTAATTGTGGATGATGAGAATCATATCAGAATCCTGCTAGAACAAACCCTAGAAGAGCTGGAAGATGAAGGCGTAGAACTATTATTCGCAGCAGATGGAGAAACGGCAGTAAATTTGATTAAAGAAGAGCAGCCTAATCTAGTCTTTCTAGATGTGATGATGCCCAAAATGAACGGGTTTGATGTCTGTTATCAAATTAAAAAACAACCGGATTTGAGGGGAGTCTACATCATCATGCTAACCGCTAAAGGGCAAGAGTTTGACAAGAAAAAAGGGGAAGAAGTCGGGGCGAATTTATATATGACTAAACCGTTTGATCCCGATGAGTTGTTAGAAAAGGCTCGGGAGATTTTAGGGTTAGAATAAATTTCAACTATGAATCCGGGGTTCTGGATGTAAGTTAGAGAGCAAATCACTCTCAACTTGCGCCAGACTTTCTAGGCGAGATTGGACAATTTCTCGATCGCAATAGGTGGTTGCTAAAATCCAGTAGATTCCATAATGGCGCGCTTCAGAAGCCATTAAAGAGCGATAAAATTTTGCCAGTTCTGGATGGGGAAGATGGTTCGCCAGCAGCCCCAGGCGCTCATGGGAACGGGCTTCAATGAGGGCAGAAATCAACAAAGAATCGAGCATTCGTTCCGGTTCAGAGGGGCGAATTTGGGCTTTTAATCCGGCAGCATAGGGAGGAGCGGAAAGGGGAGCGAGGGGAATATGGAGACGCTCTAACCATTGATTGACTTGTTCAAAGTGTTCCAGTTCTTCGCGGGCGATCGCCGTTAGCTTCCTGACTAACACCTGACTGGAGGGATAGCGGAACATCAGGTTTAGAGCGACTCCGGCTGCTTTGCGCTCACAATGGGAATGATCTAAGAGGATCGTGGGAATATTGGCGATCGCCTGTTCCACCCAAGCCTCAGATGTCGGTTGTTGCAGAAATTTGATTTTTGGTAATTCTTCCATAAGCGATCGCATGTTAATTTGGGTGAATAGGGCCAATGTCAGGGGGTTGTGGGTGAGTTAGGTGTAAATGGATTGAGTATACTTAAACCATTTACGCGCTTAAAATCATTAACATTACGAGTAACCAAGATGCATCCTGTTACTAAAGCACAAGCAGCGATGATACCATCAGCCAGTTTTAAGCGATAATTTCGCCGGATTTGGGCAGCACAATCTAAGACTGATTCACTCAAGGGTACGCAGTGAATCAGTCGCAGAAATTCGCGCATTTCATTGGCTTGTTCTGGCGTTAAATTAGGATAGCAGAGTAGTTCAACCCAGCTAATCGGACAATAAAATGCGGCTGCATTTCCGGCTTCAATGGCATCGAATATATACTGAACCTCTGGCTGATTGTTAAAGTAATAAATCAGAATATTAGTATCCAGAAGGTATTGATTAATCATCCCATTCTTGCCTGATTTGAACTTGAAACTCTAGGGCATCGACCTGTTTCGGCAGAAAACCCTGCCATCGCTTTAAGTTTAGGGGAGGCGAAGTTTCACTCTCGTTTTGTTCTGGCATGGTTGCCCTTTGCTCAACAAGACGGGCTAGGTCTTGTAAGAGATGCTCTTGTTTATCTCGACTCAAGGATTGAGCCTGATGGAGGATTTCTTGGTAACTGGACATGGGTTGAGGTGGATTGATGGATTGATCGCTATTGTAGCTTGTTAGAAACTGGGTTTCTTCAAATCTTGGTTAGGATATACCAGCTTGGGCACAAACTCGGTTTCTTACATCTCCTCTAACCAGGCTTCAATGGCTGATATCAACTGAATTTGATTGGGGGGAAAGCCTTTTAAGGGCGCTTCTAGGGGTGCGTCGGTTAACCAGGCTATGGCGACAATATTGGTGAGTTTGCGGCAAAAGGCGATGAGTTCATCCCTGGGAGGGCAATCAGTGATGAGGATGGCGAGTTTGGGGAGATTTTGGCGCAGTTTAAGTTGTTTCAGGTGTTCGCGCAGTTTGCTCGGTTTGGTTACTTTTTTGGGATAGTCTTCATTAGGGAAGGCTTCGTCCCAGATGAGTTGGCAGAGGGTTGAGGCGATTTCGCTGGTATCTGTTTCGTCGGCGAGGATGTCGGCTTTGAGGCAATAAATCGGCAGGTGTTGCAGGGATTCGCAGGTGAAGGGAGAGGCGAAAGATTGTGCGCTGCTATGGGGGGTTTGTTCCGTGACTTCGGGATGGGGTGTCGTGGGGGGATGATGCCATGCACGATAAAAGTCGGGATAGGGAAGATTTTCAGCACAGTTCCAGAAAAGTTCATAACGTTGAACACAGCTAAGATCGTAATAGGAATCGTCATTGAAGACTGCATATTGATTTTCGTTAATTGGAACATCAGGAAACGCTTTAAGAACAGATACTGCCTCTTCTCGTAGGATATTAGTAGTGAGATGGTTTCGTAAACACCTACTAGCATCGTGTTGTATCATCCTACTGTCAGTGGTTTGAAGAAGCTCAACTAAAACTGGAATAGTTTCAGATAGCAGATCATTTTTTTCCTGTAAATCAGAATAAAGCACCTGTTCATCATCTTGAGGACTGTTTTCTTTTTTTAGATGAAGAGATAAATCATTTCCTGGGTCAATACAACCTAAATAAGCTCTCGCCAAAACTTGATCTTTCAATCTAGCTCTATTTTCCAATACAGAAATAGCCTTGGGATTTCCTGGATCGACTTTTCCCAATATATAGGCTGCAAAAGTAACTGCCTGTTTTTTTGATTCTATATATATCCATATATTCAATCTCGTATAGTTTAGTGATTTTTCTAAGCTAATTTTTTCCTGCTCTATCCCATAAATTATGTCATTTAATAGCTCCTTTGATTTTGATGTCAAATTCATTGGATCGACTATAAATAAACCGTAGGCAGCACATATACGACCATAGATACTTTCAGATTTTTGTACTATATGATGTAAGCCCTCAATAACCTTATCTTTGTGATTGCTAAAACTAAATTTATCTAGCATTTCTGCCGCTTCTTGACCTTTTTTTCCATTGTAGGATTTTTCAATCACGTCTAAGACAGTTTCTGTTAGATTTACATTACTTGGGTCGAGATCTACTAAACAACGTACAATATCTAGTATTTCCTTCTCACACTCAGGAGTTTCTGCCTGCCTCCAAAGAATTTGCAACACATCATTTGAAATATCCTCTACTACTTTATTCTTTCTATGGATTCGTGCTATTTGCTTTAAAATATAACCATAACCATTTTCAACAAAAATCCACGTAGCACCTGGATTTTTGTCAATCAAGTCACGCATACAGTTAAAAACTTGGTTAGGATCGAGTTCAAGTAGGGTAATATATTTTGAATGTCGCCGCAAGGGGTCAATATAATTTTGCCATTGTTTCGTTTTCTCATTAAAATAACCAAATGCCCATTTTACTATCTGCTCTACCATAGTACCGGCAAGAGAAGAATTCTTGAAATCCTTAAATTCGGTCATTCCAGTAGCAGCAAGACAGTATGCATGATATTCATAAAATCCTATATTGATATCTGCAAACTTCCACTCTCCACAGCCATCATTAAAATTCACCAACTTCTCAATAAAAGCTTTCTTCTGCTCATCTAGAATATCCCAACGCCCCAACCACAACAAAATCACCTGCTTCCACTGCGGTTCAAAAATCCGATACCGCTTCCCCTCCACGGGACGATCGCCATGATCCTTGGGTAAAAAATAATCCCAATCCTCCACTGCCAACGCTGCAAAATACTCCTGAAACGTCGCATGATAAAACGCATAAACCTTTTCGCGGGGATTTTCCGCCGCCACCCCCACCTCATTCAACCAACCCAACCGTAATACCAAGGAATCCTCGTCGAGTTCTCCAAAATATTCACACACCAACCGATGAGTTAACCGAAATCGGCTGGTTTCTGCCTCTAGGGATGCCTTCGCCAATGCTCCCAAAGCTGCATTTAAATGTTTTTTTTCCTCTTTTTCCACAGTAAATGCTTTTTTCTTCCACGCATACATCGCCTCCACAAAACCGGCATACAACTCCGCCATCGTTTCCGGTAGCGCATCCTCCACCTTCCAAGTCGAACATAATAAGGTTAACCGCAGGGGATTGCGGCATAAATCTTTAATCCGTTCCTTCCCCGCAGCTTGCAATTCTGACCACAAGGATTCTGCTAACTGCACAGCTTCTCCTGACTCAACCAACCCCGGAAACCACCTGCGAATAAACTCCTGCACTTGTTCATCCTGAAACGGTTGGGTGAGATAGGTTTGAAACCCCTGTAACTGGCTGGGGTTCGCTTGCCACAAATTCAAGCGACAGGTAACAATTATCCGAGCATCCGTCACCCAACCTCGGAATTTCAAAGCCTGTTGGTCTGTCTGGCTCATCTCATCCAAGCCATCCAACAGCAACCAGACTGCACCTCCCTTAAATTTCTGCTCCCAGTCGGCTCTAATTTCCTCTCTAGACTGCCCTAACGCCTCTTTGAGCCATTTTTCCTCTAAATACTCTCCCAGAGGTTGAATGCCCAATTCTGCCAAGTCCACCCAAATCACTAAATCGTCGGTTTGTTGTAATAACCAAAAGGCTAATTTCTGAAGTAACGTCGTTTTCCCCGCTCCCGGTTCTCCAATAATGGCAATCTGTTTCTCCGTGCGTTTGCCAATAATTTCATCAAGAAACTCTCGGTAAGCAAACCGTTTCTCTACTGTTTCTTCTTGCCGAGCGAACAAGTCCGAACCCCTTGCTGGGTCAATATCTTGGCCGTATTTTTCGTTCTGACTCCGTTTCGGTTTCACCAGGGCCAAATCGACAAATAAATCCTCATCAATTAAGTTGCGATTCCCATAAACCTGACCTAAAACCGTATTGCTGGTTAATTGTGTCTTCCGTTCCAGCATCTGACGGCACATATCTTGCCATTCATCAGTAGATAGCGATCGCTCCTCCGATGGATATTGCATCGCCGCCAACCCCTGCCGCACCTCTTGACGAAATTCCGTCACTTCTTGATGCAAATCCTCTATGCGTTCCTCTAGGGTTTGTAACAATCCGGTGATAGTGGTTTCCATCACCCCCAACCGTTGACAGACTTGGGCAAAACCCGACTCAATACTACAGGAAACGTCCCTAAAAAACTCCTGTTGCTGAGTGATGTTCCCCCTTAACTGGGTTGCTAAGTCCTGGAACTGCTCTAGGATTTGGGCTAACTCCTCCGGATTCACGCCCCTTGGATTAGCTTGTAGTTGTGCCAGTTCAGCCTTCATCCCCGTTAATAACTGCAATGTCAACCCCGCAAAGGCTTTCCCATCGCTGTGAAAATCTTCTTTGAGGGTTTCTCGCAGGGCTTTTGGGAAGGTTGCAGACAATAACTCGGCAACCTCTTGCTTAACTGGATCGGCTATTTCAAAGCGTCCATCGGGATCGGCCATTACATCCAGTTTGACAAAAATGGTGCGCCATTCCGGGACGGTGAGGTTGCCCTCTTGGGTGAGTTGGTATTCTTCTGGAGTGAGAAATTGGTCGAGTGTGGCTTCTCTCAGTTGCGGATAGCGAACCTGGGTTAGCTCCTGTTGGGCAAGCCTGAGCCAATTGTCTTTGGCTTGAGCGGCGATTTTTTCTAAATTTTTGCGGCTTTCGCCTCGGTGTTGTTGGGCAGCGAGAGTGATGACGGCAGCTATGGCTTTTCCCACTGCCCGTGTTAAATGTTCATTTTCTAAGGATACGCGATCGCCGTCTTTTCCCTCTGTTAAGGCATCGATCGCATTAGCCGTATTCCCTGCTGCAACACTGGCTAAGGTAGTTGCCAAGACGACTCCCCAAGCAATCCCTTCCCCAGCCAGCAATGGTGGAAATACTGTACTGCCGAGTACACAGCCGCCACCAATGGTTAATTTTAGGAGCGATCTGACATCCATCATCATTCCCTGAACGTTGTCATTATTCTAACTGAGATGTAATTCCCTTTGGGACGGTTGAAGGTTAGGGTGATGGTATGCTCTAATCAATGAGAAAGTCCAATGACCCATTAAAGCATAAAACCTGGTTATGAATTTAACGACTGGCTTGCTAAACCGTATTACTCAAACTCCCGGTCAATGTGGAGGTCGTCCCTGTATTCGAGGGATGCGAATTCGCGTCACTGATATTTTGGAAATGTTGGCGGAAAATGTTAGCGTTACTGAAATTTTAGAAGACTTTCCCGATTTAGAACTAGCAGATATTCAAGCCTGTTTGCTCTT
This sequence comes from Roseofilum reptotaenium CS-1145, assembly GCF_028330985.1. NCBI lineage: Bacteria > Bacillati > Cyanobacteriota > Cyanophyceae > Desertifilales > Desertifilaceae > Roseofilum > Roseofilum reptotaenium. The sequence goes on from NZ_JAQMUE010000101.1 coordinate 17,197, forward strand.
TGCTGCACGACGTACTGATTTTCCTAGACTCACAGCATGAAGATTTGGATTGATGCTCAACTGCCACCCACACTAGCCAATTGGCTGACAGAAACCTTTGGTTTGGAAGCGACTGCATTGCGAGATTTAGCACTTCGGGATGCTCAAGATATCGAGATTTTTGAAGCAGCACGAGTGGAAAATGTTGCGATCATGACGAAAGACAGTGATTTCATCGATTTAGTCTGTCGTTTGGGATCGCCTCCTCAAATTTTGTGGCTAACTTGTGGTAATGTCACGAACCGCAACTTGCGACAATTGTTGACAGCGACTTTGCCTGATGCGTTAGAGCAATTGCGCCAAGGAGAAATGATGGTGGAAATTACGAATACTCCTTAAATGGTATCGAATACATTTTGTACTTAATTTTCCAGAGACTAGAAACCGGGTTTCTTCAAATGTTGGATAAGCAGGAAAAGCTATGGCAGAAACTCGGTTTCTTAAATCCCCTCCCTGTGTGTTCAAGAGAGGGGAAGATGTCAAAGGTGCTTATGGGCTAAAGTATTTAGAAACTGGATGGTGGGTGATAATCGCGCTTGTTGATTGTTCGGGATAGATTTGCTCGCTCTCGTCCATATATAGCGCTGCGCGCTATAGTGTTTACAAATCCTTAAAAACGGCATCGATAGCTTGTTCGATATCAAAATTAAATAATGGTAGTGCTTTTCTGATAGCCGTCTTGATTTTATGCCACCAATGTTCAATGGGATTTAAATCCGGGGAGTAAGTCGGTAAAAACAGCAATTCACATCCGGCTTGTTCGATAATTTCTCTGATTTTCTTAGAGTTATGGAAAGGAGCATTATCCATGATAATCACTTTTCCCGGTTCAACTTCAGGTAACAACACCTTTTCCAGCCAAGCTTCGATTAGTCGAGCCGTACAATATCCCTGGTAGACAAAGGGGGCCAAAAATTCGTTCTGACATAAAGCTCCGATTAAACTTAGTCGTTTTTGGCGTTTTCCGGGTCGATTTCCCACAAATCTTTCCCAGTCTTTTATCTTTGATACCCAAGTGGGGGGATCTGGCTTTTTAGCCGATGTTGAACCGGTTGAAAGGAAATGACTCTGCCACTTATACAGAGTTGGCCGACTGATACACAGCAGCCGACTGATATCCGTTATCGACATTCCACTCTTGATCAGATTCAGGGCACGTATACGTAAATCTTGACTATAAGCTTGCGCCATAGCTGTCCATCTGCTCATCTAGACATCATTTGAATAATATAGCGCTGCGCGCTATATTATCAAGTCCGATGAATAAGTTACGATATAAATGAAGAGTGTCCAAGCAAAGCAATGCCCCGACTCCTTAAGATAGTCCCCCACCAGAGTAGAGAGTCCCTGGGCGTAGCCTACCATCAAGCAAAAGAGGGCCCAGAAAG